>CAMCHA010000138.1 GCA_945874515.1 Asaia bogorensis | reverse complement strand
TGAGTTTCACGCAATCCGGCACGTACTTCTTGCGCGTCGCGTAAGCGGAACATTGGCAGCTATGCAGGTCCAACAACCGGCACGCCACTTCTGTATAGGCCAGCGCATCGGTATCCTCATCGCGCAGCTTATGCAGGCAGCAGCGCCCGCACCCATCGCACAGACTTTCCCATTCCGCCCGAGACATCTCGGCCAGCGTCTTGCTTTTCCAGAAAGGCGTTTTGTCAGTCACGCCGTGTTGCAGATGAAAAAAAGCCCCTCAACGCCGATTGGCGGGCGGTGGCGCCAGGTTTTCCGTCTGCACACGGCCCGGCGCTGCGCTGCCCGAGGTGGCCCCACCAGATGGCGCTGGCGCGGCAGAACTACCACCACTTCCGGCCGCCCCTAGGCGCATCAGCGCGCCGCGCAGCGGATCGCTGCCGGGGTTATGCACCTCCATCGCCACCACCACACCCCGGGGGCCTACTTCGCGCCCGAAATAGGCGCGCATCTTGGCGCTATCGGCGGAAAGCAGCGCGCCATCCAGGGTGATGCCGGCAAAAAGCCCGCGGGTTCTGCCAAGGGTAACAATATCCGCCCCCACCGCCGCTGTCGTCGCGCCCTGGATGCTGCGTCCAAGCGTCGCGAAAGCAACCCCCGCTTCAGCGCCGAATTTGAACTGGCTGTCCAGAATCGCATTCAGCCCCTTCTGGGTCATGATCAGCGAAATCACCTGGGCGTCCTGCAAGCCCGCCTGAAACCCGAAACTGCCACCCACCAGACTGTAAAAGGCGGGGGAGGACCAGGAACCGCCGCCATCCCGGGCGGAAAGGACGCAATCGCCAAACTCACCACCCACAATGAAGCCGGCGCGGAAGATCCGCGGGCAGATCAAGACTGCCTTGGCATTGCGGAGCATCGCCCGCGCATCGCCGGTATTATCCGCCGGCCCCATCATTTCCTGGAGCGTGAGTGTGGCGCGGTCCACCAATGCCTGTTCTTCGGCCTGGGCGCGGGCGCTGCCGGAAAAGCCAAATACGGCAAGGAGTAAGGCGCTGAAGAGCATCATAGGGCGCATGAAAAACATTTCCCAACCCGTTGTTTCGTCAGATTCTATACCCAAGGATGCGCGTCAGGGGAAGGGTTTCTTAAGGGCTACGGGTCAAACCTCGGCCGGTGGTGGGGTCCAGGGCTCCTCATTGACGGATGCCACGCGCCAATCAAGGCCGTGCTTTTCAATCCGCGTCAGCGACAAATTATTGATGCTGAAGACCAGCGCCTGATCGGGCGAAAGCCCCATGGCATGGGACAAGGCAGCGCGGATGGACCCGCCATGGGCCACAATCACAATATCCTGGCCTTCCAAAAGGGTCGCCAGGCGTTCCAGCACGGCGGCTACGCGGGCCTTCACTTCCCGAAAACTCTCCCCGCCTGGGGGGTGTTCTTCCCCGGCATGGGGCCAAAAGGGATGCGCGGGGCGCGTCAGCAGCGCGGGCAGGGCTTCATGCGGAATGCCTTGCCAATCACCCAAATGCTGTTCGGCGAAATCGGGTTCTGCTTCCAAATCCGCATCCGGATAGCCCGCTGCAAAAACCGCCGCTGCGGTTGCGCGCGTGCGGGAAAGATTGGTGACAAACCAGCGCGCTGGCTGTGGCAGCCGATGCGCCAACCAGCGATAGGATGCCGCTTCTTCCTGAAGAGCGAGGTCACAAAGCGCCACATCCATGCTGCCATAAAGCACCGCGCGGGCTGAGGGTTCCACCAGCGCATGCCGCACCAGGAAAAATCGCGTGGGAGTCACGCTGGCGCATCCACGGCATGGGAAATCAGATCCTCCAGCGTGCAAATCTGAAGCGCCGCCTCATGCGTTGCTTCCAGCAATACGGGCGGTGCGAAGCCCGCGCGGCGCGCTTCTTCCCAGCGCGCGGCGCAAAGGCACCAGCGATCTCCGGTAGAAAGCCCGGCAAAGCCATATTCGGGGCGCGGGGTGGAAAGATCATTTCCCGCTGCCTTGCTGAAGTTCAGAAATTCGGAGCTGACTTCGGCACAAACCACATGCAGCCCGATATCCTCAGGCCCGGTATTGCAGCAGCCATCGCGAAAGAACCCCGTCAGCGGTGCCACGGAACAGGGCAGCAAAGGCCCGCCCAATACGTTGCGCTTACCGCCCTGATTTGAGGCCGGCTTCAGCCAATTGAAGCTACCACTCATGCCGCAGCACGAATGGCGGCCGCCTTCACATCCTCACCCACTGCATCGGCATAGGTGGCGAAATTCGCCTCAAACCGCGCGACCAAGTCGCGTGCGGTGCGGTCATAAGCGGCTTTGTCGGCCCAGGTATCGCGCGGGTTGAGCATTTCACTCGGCACGCCATTCAGCGCCTTGGGCACCATCAAGCCAAAGAAGGGATCGCGCACGAATTCAACGCGGGCCAGGCTGCCATCAAGCGCCGCACGCAACAGGGCGCGCGTGACACCGATGGGCATGCGGTTGCCGGTGCCATAGCCGCCGCCGGTCCAGCCGGTATTCACCAGCCAGCAATCCGCGCCATGGCGCGCCATCAAATCCGCCAGCATCTGGCCATAGACTTCCGGGCGACGCGGCAGGAAGGGCGCGCCGAAGCAGGTGGAGAATGTCGCTTGAGGCTCCTTGCCCAGGCCCTTTTCCGTGCCCGCAACCCGCGCGGTATAGCCCGACAGGAAGTGATACATGGCCTGCGCCGGGGAAAGCTTCGCAATCGGCGGCAACACACCAAAGGCATCCGCGGTCAGCATCACCACATTGCGCGGCAGGCCGGCGGCACCGCTTTCGACGATGTTCGGAATATAGGGCAGCGGATAGCAGGAACGCGTATTTTCCGTGAGCTTGCCATCATTCAGGTCAAGCCGGCCGGCTTCATCGGCGATCACATTTTCCAAAACGGTGCCGAAGCGATGCGACGCATCCCAGATTTGCGGCTCGGCCTCACGGCTGAGTTTGATCACCTTGGCATAGCAGCCGCCTTCGAAATTGAAGACGCCGGCATCAGACCAGCCATGTTCATCATCGCCGATCAAATTGCGTTCCGGATCAGATGACAGCGTGGTCTTGCCCGTACCGGAAAGCCCGAAGAACAGCGCGACATCGCCTTTATCGCCAATATTGGCGCTGCAATGCATGGGCAGCACGCCCTTGGCGGGCAGTAGCCAATTCATGACAGTGAAAATGCTTTTCTTGATTTCCCCCGCATAGGATGTGCCGGCGATCACAATGGTTTTTGCGGCAAAGGAAAGTGCGATCACGGTTTCAGACCGGCTGCCATCGCGCGCCGGGTCTGCCTGGAATTCCGGCGCATGCAGAATGGTGAAATCGGGCTGGAAGCCCACCAATTCGGCTGGCGCCGGGCGAATGAACATGTTGCGCGCGAACAGCGCATGCCAGGCATTGGTGGTGACCAGACGCACGCGCACGCGATGCGCGGGATCGGCCCCGGCAAAAAGATCCTGCGTGAAAAGCTCGGGCTTCGCACCAAGCCAGCCGCGCACGCGGGCCGCAAGGTCAGTGAAGCGTTCCGGTGCCATGGGCTGATTGACCTTGCCCCACCAGATATCGGCGCGCACATCGGGGTCTTCCACCACGAATTTATCCTGCACGGAACGGCCGGTATGGGTGCCGGTCACGGCAATAAAGGCGCCATCGGCGGAAAGCCGGCCTTCATTGCGGCGTAGAGCCTGCGCAATCAGCGCGGGTGGGGTGAGATTCGCGTGGATGGTTTCAGCCCCGGTCACGCCAGTACCCGCCAGGGCAATAGCAGCATTATTCATTTAATGGACACCCCTCCAAACAACTATTCATAGCGCCGCTCAGGCGGCTTGCAATCCCTATCGGGGCTGGTCGCGGCAGAATTGCGGCAGGTTCGGGCCTAGGCTTGGGCCTTGCCAGCCAGGGCCGCCCGCCCCTCCCGCGCTCCGCGAATCAGCGCCATACGCACGGCATCCGCATCGCCCAACGGGGCGGGGAAGGCAAGACGGCAGGATGCCTCGCCATCCGAAAAATCGCAGCCATCGGGGTCCACCGTCACCAGGCGCCAGGGGCCTGGGGCGCCGCCCAATAGCCCGGTCGCAATAGCCGCGACAGCATCGGCGTGGTCTTCATTCACATGAGCGATGATCTCGGCCTCGGCGGCCGCCACGGCCGCAACGGCGGCTTCATCGGGCGCCAGCGCGCTGGCCTTGAGCCGGACCGCCCGGGCAAAGCCCCCCACCAACAGGGCGCCGCCAATCCGCACACGCCATAGCGCGAAATCGCCGAAATCCGCGTAAAGCGCGGCATAGGGATGCACCGCAAGCCAGCGTGCCTTTAGCGCCGCGACCTGATCCGCCGGCACAAGCTCCGCCACCCCAGTCACGGTCACGCGCGGGGCGGTTTGTGGGTTGGGGCCGGTCGGTGCGCCGGTGATCAGCAGGGCGCAGCGCGGATCGGCCTGCAAATGCCGCGTATGTTCCGAAAGCGATGACAGCAGCATGAGCGGCGAGAGATCCGACGCGCTGGCGGGTGTAACGAGGCTCGCGAAGGGCTGCCCATCCTGCCCGGTCGCGAGGCTCGCCGCCCGCCCCGCGCGGATCAGCCGCCGCGCTTCCAATATGGCATCATACTGTTCCATCGCCCTTCTCCGGCCTGCCTAATGCCACAATTGGCTCGCATTATCATCACTGTCGCGGCAAAAGAATGTCTCCGCCGCGTCAGAGGTGCACAGCAATGCCGCAAACCATCGCCCTTGTGGATGATGACCGCAATATCCTCACTTCCGTGTCCATGACCTTGGAACAGGAAGGCTATCAGGTGCGCACCTATACGGATGGGGAAAGCGCGCTGCAGGGCCTGCTTGCCAAGCCGGCCGATCTGGCGGTGCTGGACATCAAAATGCCGCGCATGGATGGCATGGAATTGCTCCAGCGGCTCCGCCAACGCAGCAATATGCCGGTGGTTTTCCTTACCTCCAAGGATGAGGAAGTGGATGAGCTGATGGGGCTGCGCCTTGGCGCCGATGATTACATCACCAAGCCCTTTTCGCAGCGGCTATTGCTGGAGCGCATTCGCGCCCTGCTGCGCCGTAATGAAGGTGCGCGGGCGGAAGGTTCAGGCGCCCCGCCCGGTGGCGTTCTGGGGCGCGGCGATCTGATGCTGGATGAGACGAAGCACACCTGCCTGTGGAAGGGCAAACAGGTGCAATTGACCGTCACGGAATTCCTGCTGGTCAAGGCGCTCGCGCTGCGCCCTGGCATGGTGAAGAACCGCGACCAGCTTATTGATGCCGCTTATGGCGAGAATATCTATGTGGATGACCGCACGATTGACAGCCATGTGAAGCGCATCCGCCGCAAATTCCGCCATACGGATGGGGATTTCGACCAGATCGAAACTCTTTACGGCATCGGCTATCGCTACAAGGAGAATTGAGGGGCCGGAGCATTTTCAAGCCAAGTGGCTACACTTGGCGACTTGGAAAATGCGACCAGACAAACAATCATTTTCAAGCCAAGTGGCTACACTTGGCGGCTCGGAAAATGCGACCAGACAAACAAGCATTTCAAGGCGGGGTAGAAATCCTCGCCATGACATGGGCGTCAACATAACGACCATCCCGCAAGGCAAAGGCTTGATGCGTGCCCTCAATGACGAAGCCGAATCGCTGATAGAGATGGATCGCGGGCGCGTTATCCACATAGACCGTCAATTGTATACGCCGGATGCCGAGCCAGTTATCGGCAGCATCCAGCACCGCCGCCATGAGTGCTGCGCCCACACCGCGCCTTACCCACCCATCATGCACACCCATACCCAGATAGGCAGAGTGGTGCTGACGACCGCTTAGCCTGCGAAGCCCCGCCTGCCCAATGATCTGGTCCTCAACCGCCGCGACAAGCTCCAGATTCGAGGATGGGGTGTTCTGAATCCAGCCCGTGACTTCGTCCACAGAATGAAACGGCACACGCATCGTCCCGTAGCGATAGCCGGGAAGGTTGACGAGTTGCGTCAACCCCTCGACATCGGATGCATTGCGTGCCCGAATGACAAAGCGATCATCAGCGTCGCTCATGTGTTGTCTCTGCGGTTCGGATTGGAAAGAGCGAACAGGCTGATGCGCGCATGCGCATCAGGCAGGCTCTAATGCAACCGCGCTGAAGGCAAATGCGGGCTGTCCAGGCTGAAATCGGGAATGGCGACATCAAACGCCTCACCCGTTTCGCGCACCACCATGTGATAGGCGCCGCGCATGAAGCCCGATGGTGTGCCTAAAGGCGTGCCAGAGGTATACTCAAACCGCCCGCCCGGTTCCAGGATGGGCTGTTCACCAACCACGCCCGCCCCTTGCACCTGTTGTGTGCGCCCGGTGCCATCGATGATCTGCCAGGTGCGGCGGATAAGCTGCACTGTCTCCGGCCCCAAATTAGCGATTTCTACCTGATAGGCCCAAACGAATTGAGCACTCTCAGGCGCGGATTGTTCAGCCAGATAAAAGGCGCGCACTGCTACCCTTATCCCCCGCGTCGTCGCGATGAATGAACCAGCTTTAGTCATCTTAGCCTTCCTCGCCGTCATTTCAGCACAGCAATCGGGCTTTTTGTAAAGTTTTTTATCAGCTTGCCCTCATGAAAACGCAGCATCCAATGCTTCGGCCAAATCGTCAATCAGGTCGGCCACATCCTCAAGCCCCACGGAAAGCCGCACCGTGCCATCGGTAATGCCAAGCTTGGCGCGTTCTTCCGCACCCACCCGCATATGCGTGGTGGTGGCGGGGTGGGTCGCCATGGATTTCGCGTCGCCCAGGTTATTGGCGATATCAATCAGCTTCAGCGCATCCATGAAGCGGAAACAGGCTTCCTTGCCGCCCTTGATGTCAAAACTCACCAAGGTGCCGCCGGCCGACATTTG
>CAMCHA010000137.1 GCA_945874515.1 Asaia bogorensis | reverse complement strand
GAAGATGGCGTTGAACTGATTGCGCATGTGATGGTGGATGGGCATACGCGTCTTGGTGCGGGCGTGAAGGTGTTTCCCTTCGCCACCATCGGCATGGCGCCGCAGGATTTGAAATACAAGAATGAACCGACGCGCTGTGAGATCGGCGCGCGCACACAAATCCGCGAACACGCTACCATTCATCGCGGCAGTGTGGGTGGTGATGGAATCACGAGCATTGGCGCAGATTGCATGATCATGGCGGTGGCACATGTTGCGCATGATTGCCGCCTGGCGGATCGCGTGATCCTGGCCAATAACGTTATGCTGGGCGGGCATGTGGAAATCGCCGATACGGTTTTTGTTGGCGGTGGCACTGCGATCCATCAATTCGTGCGTATCGGCCGGCAGGCGGTACTTGGCGGCATGAGCGGGATTGAGGCAGATGTGATCCCTTATGGTTCCGCAATGGGCAATCGCGCGCGGCTGATCGGCCTCAACCTTATCGGCCTCAAGCGGCGCGGGTTTTCGCGCCCAGAGATCCATGCGTTGCGCGCCGCCTTTCGCCTAATCTTTCGTGAACCGGGCATCTTCAATGAACGTGTTGAAGATGCCGAAAAGCGCTATGCGGATGACAAGAATGTGCAGGAAGTGCTGCATTTCATCCGCAATACCTCTCGCCGCGGGCTCTGCAAGGCAGGGCGCGGGGGCGATGATATGGATGATGATCAGGAATGAGCATACGCCGCCCTTCCGCCCATAAGCGCTAACGGCAATCATGGCTGAGCCTCTCGGCGTCATCGCAGGCGGGGGCACCCTGCCGCTTCGGGTGGTGCAGGCAGCGTCCGCCATGGGGCGGCCCGTGCATGTGGTGGTGCTGGAAGGGCATGGCGATCCAGCGGCCTATGTCGAGCAATCCCATGTGACCTTGCGCTGGGGTCTTGCAGCGCAAATGCTGTCATGGCTGAGGCAGAACGGCGTGCGGGAAGTGGTGCTGGCGGGCATTGTCGCGCGGCCTTCTTTGCTTTCGCTCAGGCCCGATGCGGCTTCGATGAAATTACTCGGGCGCATTGGTCGCGCGGCCTTCAATGGCGACGATTCCATCCTGCGCGCCGTGATGAAGGTTTTGGCCGAAGAAGGGTTTGAAGTGGTGGGCGCGCAAGCACTGCTGGCCGGGCTATTGCCGCAGGCGGCCCTGCTGGCTGGACCCATGCCGGATGATATCGCGCGGGCCGATATCGCGCGCGGCCTTGCCGTATGCCATGCGATTGGCGCGGTGGATGTCGGGCAATCGGTGGTGGTGCAGCAGGGCTTAGTGCTGGGCGTGGAAGCCATTGAAGGCACGGATGCGCTGATCCTGCGCGCGGGTGGGCTGAAGCGCGAAGGCCCTGCTCCCATTCTGGTAAAGGCGCCCAAGCCCGCGCAATCCACCCTGGCCGATCTGCCCACTATCGGCCCGAAGACAGTAGACTCCGCACTTGCCGCAGGCCTGCGCGGCTTGGCCTTTCAGGCCGGCGGGACCATTCTATTGGAACGCGAAACAACCATCGCGGCGGCGGAAGCGGCGGGAATATTCCTGCTCGCCTTCGACCCCGCTGACTACAACACAGGAGATTCTGCATGAGCCAAGGTCGTTTTCTGCATACCATGCTGCGCGTCGGCAATCTTGACCGCAGCGTTGATTTCTACACGCGCCTTCTCGGCATGAAGGAATTGCGCCGGCGCGATGTACCGGATGGCAAATATACGCTGGTCTTTGTGGGCTATGCCGGGGAAGAAACCGGCGCGGGCGTGATTGAACTCACGTACAATTACGGGGTCGAGAAATACGAACTCGGCTCTGCTTTCGGGCATCTCGCGGTTGGTGTGCCGAATGTGACCGCCACCTGCGATACGCTTCGCGCAGCTGGCGTGAAGATCACGCGCGAACCGGGGCCGGTCAAATTCGGCACCACCGTGATCGCCTTCATCGAAGACCCGGATGGCTATAAGATTGAGCTGATTGAACGCGCCTGATCAGGCGTACGCCCCCAAATAAAAAAACCGCGCGGGGTGCATCCCGCGCGGTTTCTGTTTGGGCCTAACGCATCGGCTATTAGTTGATGCGTTCACCATGGAGCGCGACATCAAGGCCCTCGCGTTCTTCTTCCTCGGTCACGCGCAGGCCAACGATGACATCGGTGATCTTTAGAAGGATCCAGGTGGCGACCGCCGTGTAGGCCATGGTGGCCGCGACAGCGATCACTTGCTTGATGAATTGCTCCATACCGCCTGAAAGGCCATCCGGCACGGCCGTGGTGGCGGAAAGCGGGCCATAGGCCAGGAAGCCCACCAGCAAGGCACCGACAATGCCGCAAATGCCATGCACACCAAAGGCATCCAGGCTGTCATCATATTTCAGCGCGTGCTTCAGCGCCGTGGCGCCCCAATAACCCGCCACACCGGCAACCAGGCCGATGATGAGCGCGCTGCCAGGCAGCACGAAGCCGGCAGCCGGCGTGATGGCCACCAAGCCCGCCACCGCACCGGAAATCGCGCCCAGCACGGAAGGCTTGCCCTTGCCGATCCATTCCGCAGCCAGCCAGGACAGCACCGCTGCTGCCGCCGCAATTTGCGTCACCAGCATGGCCATGCCCGCGCGACCGCCGGAAGAACCAAGTGCCGACCCGGCATTAAAGCCGAACCAACCCACCCAGAGCAGCGCAGCACCAATCACCGCAAAGCCAAGATTATAGGGCGAGAGATTTTCTGACCCATAGCCAACCCGCTTGCCAAGCACGATCGCAGCAACAAGCCCCGCCACGCCGGCATTGATATGCACCACGGTGCCGCCCGCGAAATCCAGCGCGCCGAGTTCCAAAATCCAACCATTTGGATGCCAGACCCAATGCGCGATTGGGGAATAAACCAACAGCGTCCAAAGCCCGACAAATACCATCAGCGCAGAGAACTTCATGCGATCCGCAACCGCACCGGTGATCAGCGCAGCCGTGATGATGGCGAAGGTCATCTGGAACATAAGGAAGACCGATTCCGGGATGGTGGTGGCCACCGCCGCATCACCGGACCCAAGCGTAAAGGGCTTATCCCAATTCTCGGCCAGGCCGCCCAGGAAGAAGCGAGAGAAATCGCCGATCCAGGCATTGCCCTCACCAAAGGCAAGGCTATAGCCGGCCACCATCCACAGCACGGAAACCAGTGCACAGATGGAAAATGACTGCATCATGGTTGCGAGCACATTCTTTTTGCGCACCATGCCGGCATAAAACAGCGCCACACCAGGCACCGTCATCATCAGCACCAAAGCGGTGCTCACCAGCATCCAGGCGGCATCACCCGTATCCACCTTCGCTTCATCAGCGGCAAAGGCCGGCACAGCGGCCATGGCAAGGAAAGCCGCGGCCATACCGCAGCGCACGAGGAACCTCATGGGTTGTCCCTTCTTTTGCAATGTTTCGGAATTGGGGCTCACAGCGCGGATTCATCCGTCTCGCCGGTGCGGATACGCAAAGCGCGTTCCACATCCATGACGAAAATCTTGCCGTCACCGATCTTGCCGGTGCGCGCGGTGCTGGCGATGGCTTCCACCACCGCATCCACCATTTCAGCAGGCACCGCCACTTCAATCTTCACCTTGGGCAGAAAGCTCACATGATATTCCGCGCCGCGGTAGATTTCGGTTTGGCCCTTCTGTCGGCCAAAGCCTTTCACTTCAGTCACCGTCAGACCCTGCACGCCAAGCGGGGTTAGCGCTTCTCGCACTTCGTCCAGCTTGAAGGGCTTGATGACAGCCATAACGAGTTTCATTGCGCTTTCCGTTCCTGTCTCTGGGCGGGAACCGACCCCGCTTTATGGAGAGCATTCCAAATCCCGTGCCAGCCTGAGAGGGCAGAAATGCTCTGAAATCGGGCGATGGCCGCGCTTTATTCGCCCGAAAAACATTCATATGCATATTTTTAGGGCATTATCCCGAGTGCTATTTTTAGGCTTGGTCGCCCACCTCAGCCCCGGTAGACTGCGAGCCATGAAAGCTTCCCAGGATGTAGATGTTTGCGTGGTGGGTGCCGGGCCGGTCGGTGCCACCTTGGCCGCCAGGCTGGCCGGCGCTGGGGTCAACACAGCAGTGGTTGACGCGGCCCCTTTGCCGCCCATGGAAATGCAGGCCTTTGATGGCCGCGCCTATGCCATTGCGCTGACCTCCAAACGGCTGCTGGAAGGGGCCGGCGTTTGGGAAAGGCTGCCGGTGGAACCCTGCCCCATCCTTGGCATTCGCGTGGCTGATGGCAGGCCCGGTGCGGCCCCCTCCCCGCTTTCGCTCCATTTCGACCACGCGGCGCTTGGCGAAGACCCCTTTGGCTGGATGGTGGAAGCGCGGTCCCTTCGCATCGCGCTCAATGCGCATTTGCCGAAATTGGCCAATCTTGCCGTGCATGCGCCCGCCAAGGCCGAGGTCACGCGAGCCGCAGATGGTGCGACCGTCACGCTTTCCACGGGCGCGCAATTCCGTGCGCGATTGGTGGTCGGCGCCGAGGGTCGCAATAGCCCGCTGCGCGCCGCCGCCGGGATTCGGGTTTCGCGGCTGGATTATCATTGCATGGGCCTAGTCGGGTCCATCGCGCATGAAAAGCCGCATCGGCACATGGCCTTGGAGCAATTCCTGCCCCATGGCCCCTTCGCGCAATTGCCCATGCCGGCTTTGCCAGAGCACCCAAATGTCAGCGCCATTGTCTGGACCGACAAAACCGCGATTGCGGAGCGTTGCCTCGCCATGGATGATGCCGCGTATGGGCGGGAAATCGCACGGCGCCTTGGCGGGCATTTGGGCTGGGTGAAGCCGATTGGGCGGCGCTGGTCCTATCCGCTTTCGGCCATGCATGCCGCGCGCTACGTGGATACCAGGTTGGCGCTGGTGGGGGATGCCGCGCATGGCATTCACCCCATTGCGGGCCAAGGGCTCAATCTGGGCTTTCGTGATGTTGATGCGCTGGCGTCGTTGGTGATTGAAGCTGTGGCGCGCGGGGATGATCCGGGCGGTGCCGCGCTGCTGGCGCGCTACCAGGCGAAGCGCCGGCCCGATAGCCTGCTGATGCTGGGCGCCACGCATGTGCTGGAGAGGCTTTTCGCCAATGACATCGCCCCCATCCGCATCGCGCGCCGGCTTGGCATTGGCGCGGTGGACCGCATGCCGCGGCTCAAGAATTTCTTTGCGCGGCAAGCGATGGGGATGAATTCATCTGCTGGGGCATTGATTGGAAGGTAATGGCGCGGGGTGGCGGTTTTCCTGGCGGCGCCTTCGATCAGAAGTACCAGCCATGGTCGCGACACTACCGCATGGGCAATACCGGGGCAGGACAGAAGAAAATGCTAGTTTTTTCTAGAGAGGCAGCGCCCCCCGATACCGCCCTTCACGCCGCGCGGGCCGAGGCGCGCCACATCACGATCCCCACCACTAGCGCCGGCAGGCCGCAGAGCAAAAAACCAATGCCATGGCTATTCGTCACGGCAAGCTGCGCCGCATAGATCACCGGCAGGATAAAGGCACCGACCTGGCCAAAGGACAGAACGCCACCCGTTGCCGCGCCGCGCATTCCGGGCGGGGCGAGCCGCGCCGCTTCAGACAGCAGCACACCGTGCCAGGACATGGCGGTGGCGCTCATGCCCGTGGCGATAATGGCAATCAGCAAGGGTGACCAATCCGCAGCGTAAAGGCTCATCAGCACCGCACTTACGGCCATGCCAAGCGAAAGCCCCGCCATAATGCGGCGCGGCGATACGCGGCCACTGCCAAGCCAACCCCAGAAGATGCGCATCGGCACGGCAACCACCATGGCAATGGCGAACATCAGCCCTGCCGTTGCCAGATCGTAATTCAGCGCGGTCAGATACAAAACGTAATAGCTGGTAAAGGCGGTTTGCAGCCCGTTAAAGGCAAAGCAGGCCAAAGACAATTCGCGCAAATCCTTTGATTTCAAGACTGCGGCCAGCGTGGTGCGGAAATCCGAAAAATGAAAGCTGCGGCTAGGCACGCGATCCGAATCAAATTCACCACGCAGCGGTTCCAACATGATGGCGAATAGGAAACAGGCGCCGGCCGTGACCAGCAAAGCCCCACTCCAGCCCCAATACAACGTCATCAGGGGGCCAAGCAGCCCGGCCAGCAAAAGCCCTGCGGGCACCGCCGTTTGCTTAATGGAAAACACCAAAGGCGCCTGCTTCGGCGGTGAATAACGCCCAAGCAAATGCGAACTGGCTGGGGTGGAAGTTGCAGCACCTCCGCCACCGATAATCGCGGAAATCAGAAAAAACAGCAGCGGCCCCGCCGCCGCCAAGGCCATACCAAGCGCCAGAAACACCAGCGCGACCTGGCTCATACGCAGCGCACCGTAGCGGATGATAAAGCTGCCGCAACCAAGCTGAAACACCAGCGATGCCAGCGCGGCGGCGCCCACATAAACGCCGACCAGTGCCGGGTCTATGTGCAAATCCTCGATAATCGCGGGGGCGATGACAAGCGGCAGGGTGCGACCGATGGAAGCAAAGGTCTGCTGCACAAACATGGCGCCAAGCGCCAAATACAAAAGCCTCTTCGCCGTATCCGCTACCATGAAAAACAGACTGACCCCGCAAAGATACGCAAGCCTAGGCGCGTTTGGCGGCGGGCGAAAGATGCGCCGGAAAGCCTAGCCATCATCCTCGGCATAGGGGTTGCGCGGGGAACGCATTTGCAGCCGGATCGGCACGCCCGGCATGGTGAAATGCTCGCGGAAGGAATTCACCAAATAGCGCCGATAATCCTCCGGCAATTCATCGGCCCTTGTGCCGAAAATCACCATTGTGGGTGGACGCGCCTTGGGCATGGTCGCGTAGCGCAGCTTTATGCGCCTGCCATCCACCAGCGGCGCCTGATGCCGTGCCA
>CAMCHA010000136.1 GCA_945874515.1 Asaia bogorensis | reverse complement strand
CGTATTGCCCGAACTTGTGGGCATGACCCCTGAAGGGCGCATCCTGCGCCTGCCTCGCGCAGCCGATTATGGCGGCGAGGAATTCCTGGCGGGCGATCCGCCTTCGATGTGATGGAGAACCCAGCCATGCTGCCTCGCCGCCTTCGCTTCGGCATTTTCTTGGCCCCATTTCATCGGGTTGGCGACAACCCAACGCTTGGGCTCACGCGCGATTTGGAATTGATCGAATGGCTTGACCATTTGGGCTTTGATGAGGCCTGGATTGGGGAGCATCATTCCGCCGGCTGGGAAACCATCGCGAGTCCAGAAATCATGATTGCGGCGGCGGCGGAACGCACCAAGCACATCAAGCTTGGGTCAGGTGTGACCAGCCTGCCATATCATCACCCGCTTTTGGTCGCGCAGCGTTTTGTGCAACTGGACCACATGACGCGCGGACGCGTGATGCTGGGCTGTGGGCCGGGCGCGCTGGTATCAGACGCATACATGATGGGCATTGATGCCGCGCATCAGCGCCGGCGCATGGATGAATCGCTGAATGCCATCACGCGGCTTTTGGCCTGCGAAGAACCTGTCACGATGGAAACCGATTGGTTCACCCTGCGTGAGGCGCGGCTGCATCTGGCGCCTTATTCGGAACCGCGCTTCCCAATTTCCGTCGCGTCTTCCACCACGCCATCGGGCGCGCTGGCGGCGGCGAAATATGGGCTTGGGCTGATATCGCTGGGTGCCGGGCTGCCGGGCGGGCCGAAATCACTCGCCGGGCAATGGCAGATGGCGGAAGCGGAAGCCGCCAAGCATGGCCAGAAGATGGAACGGCGCAATTGGCGCCTGGTGGTCAATCTGCATTGCGCTGAGGATGATGAACGTGCGCTGCGTGATGTGCGCCATGGTGAGGCTTTGGAGACACTCACCTATTTCAGCGAAACCTTGGGCCGACCACCGATGCGTTCAGAAGACCCGCTGCGCGATGGGTTGGCGATGGGGTCAACCCTGGTAGGCTCACCCGATACTGTGGCCGCGGGGATTGAGCGTTTGCTGAGCTTCACGGATGGCGGAGCGGGGGGCGTGTTGTTCCGCGCCCATGAATGGGCCGATCGGGAAGCCACCATGCGTTCCTTTGAACTTTTCGCGCGGTGGGTAATGCCGCGCTTCCAAGGTTCGCTCGTGATGCCGCAGCAATCGCGTGATTGGGTCAGCAGCAATCGCGAAAGCATCTTTGCGCCGAATATGGCGGCGCTGAAGCAGGCCTTCCGCGATGCGGGGCAGGAGGCGCCGGAGATGTCGCGGCTCAAGCTACATACCGGCAAGGTTGAAGTGCCGCAGGTTTGAAGCCCATGATCACGCGGCGTGGATTGGCGGCGGCGGCCTTGGCGCCGCTTGCTGTGCCGGTGGCGGCGCAGGGTGCGGCGATCAGCCGCATTGCCTTCGGAACCTGTGCCGATGAGAAGCTGCCTCAGCCAATCTGGCGCGCGGTGCGTGCCTGGCAGCCCGAATTCTTTATCTTCGCCGGCGATAATGTTTATGGCGGGGTGCGGCGGCATGATCTGGCTGAATTGCAGGAAGCCTATGCCCGGGCGCAGCAACATCAGGAATTCATGGGCTTCATCGCGGGCCAACAGCATCACACCGCGATCTGGGATGATCATGATTTTGGCGTGAATGATGGCGGCGTTGAAAACCCCTTCAAGCAGGAAGCGAAGGACGCGTTTTTGGAATTCTGGCGCGTGCCGGCCGATGATATCAGGCGCCGACGCGACGGGATTTATCATCATTTGACGCTGGGGCCGGCGGGGCAGCGCGTGCAGATCATTCTGTTGGATACGCGCTGGTTTCGCGCGCCGCTGCGCATCACGGATATGCGCGGCGCGCCCGGGCGGGAACGCTATTTGCCGGATGATGATCCGGCGAAGACCATGTTGGGTGAGGCGCAATGGGCTTGGCTTCGCCAATGCCTGCAGGAACCGGCGGAGCTGCGCTTGATTGTTTCGTCCATCCAAGTCGTGGTGGAAGGACATGGCTGGGAAAGATGGGGCAATTTACCGCGCGAACGCCAGCGGCTTTATGATCTGATCGCCAGCACCAAGGCAGGCGGCGTGGTGTTTCTATCCGGTGATCGGCATATCGGCGCGCTTTATCGTGAAAGCCAGGGCACGCCCTATCCGCTGGCTGAAATCACCTCAAGCGGTATCAACCGGCAATTTGTGAATGCGCGGGAACAAGGCCCCAATCGCATTGGGGAACTTTATCCGCGCGTCAATTTCGGCACGCTGGAGATTGATTGGCAGAACAAGCGCGTGACCTTGGCGCTGCGTGATGAAGAAGGCGCAGTGCAGCGCCATGTGTCACTGGCGCTGGATGATTTGCGCGCGAGTTAGGCGGGGTGGCGATGGCAGCAGTGCCATCGCCGGGCGCTGATTAGTTGATCCTGAGATTGAGGCGGCGGATCACCGCCCCTTCTTCTTCGATAATCTTCTCCACTGAAGCGCGGTAATCCTCGCTGCTTTTGTAGATCAGCGGCATATCGAAGCGTTCCAGCGCGGTGGTATGCACGGGATCATACAGCGCCTGCTTGAAGCCATCATGCAGCACTTTGACAATGCCGGGATCAACGCCCTTGGGCGCGGCAATGCCATAGGGTGAGGTGGAGACGATGTTGATGCCGCTTTCGACAAGTGTCGGCGCATCCGGGTAGCGCTTGGCGCGTTGTTCGCCCCAGGTGCAAAGCAAGCGAAACTGCCCGCCATCCACCAATGGCGCCCAGGAGGTTGAATCAACCATCGCCTGGGTCTGCCCGCTCAGCAGGGATTGCGCATTATCCGCGCCGCCGCGGAAGGGCACATGCAGAAATTCAATGCCGCGTTCGAGTGCGATGCGTTCCATGGTGATATGCAGCGTGGTGCCAACACCGGGCGAACCATAAGCGACCTTGCCCGGATTGGCCTTGGCATAGGCGAGGAATTCTTCCCAATTCTTCCAGGGGCTATCGGCCTTTACCACCACACCGAAAAGATAGCCTGTGAGGTGAATGATATAGGTGAAATCCTTCATCGGGTCCCAGGTCGGGCGGCTCGACATCATCGGGAAGCGGAAGACGGTGATGGGCAATTGCCCGACCATGTAGCCATCGCCGCGCTGTTCCTGCGCCATGGCCGCCGCGGCCAAGGTGCCGCTGGCGCCGCCGCGATTGTCAATAATCACCTGCTGGCCAAGATACCGCGACCCCGCTTCAGCCAAGGCGCGCAATTGGCCATCGGTGGAACCGCCGGGCGGCCAGGGCACGATTAGGCGAATGGGACGATTGGGAAAGCCTGATTGCGCGATGGCGGGTGTTGCAAGCAGCCCCGCAGCGGCAGTCAAGGCAGTACGGCGTGTCAGTTTCATGTTTTCCTCCCGGTTTTGGCGCGGTGCTGGCATGGCCCACGCTATTTCATGTTCAGTCTAACATCGGGCAGCACGCCAAGACTATGGCTGCGCCTCTGCCCAACACCTGGCCCTTGCATCCGCAATGCGCTGGCTGATGGCGGTAATGGTCGCACGATCCTGCGCCAGGCTATCGCGCCGGCGCGCTATCAGCGCTGCCATGGCGGTCGGTGCCGGGCCACCTTGCACATTGCGCCCGATCAGGTTTTCTGCCGGATCAAGTGCGGCGCGGAGCTTCGCGGCTGGAATATTCAAGGGCTTGCGGAACAGCACCTGCGCGGCTTCATCCAAAGCAGCGCTTGAAATGCTTTCCGCCGTGCGGCCTTCGGCCAGTGCATCGCGCACGACAATGGCAACGATATTGTGCGCCATGCGGAAACTAAGCCCGGTTTCGCGCACAATCACATCGGCCAATTCGGTGGCCGAGCCAAAACCCTCACGCGCTGCATTTTCCATGCGGCCCTTGTTCAGGCTGATGCCCTGCATCACTTCCTGAAACAAAGCGAGGATCCGCCGGCTGCGAAGTGCTGCATCCAGTACGGGTTCATTCACCGCCGTCACCGCGTCATTCACATCGGCGAAGGCGGTATTCTTGGTGCAGGCCATGGCGGCATGATGCGCGCCCTGCACCATGGCGGCAGCGGCCTTCAGATGTTCCAGCGCCACAGGGTTTTTCTTCTGCGGCATGATGCTGGACACCGCCGAATGGCGATCCGCCATTTCGACAAAACCATATTCCCAACTGCCCCAATTCTGCAGATCGGTCGCAAGGCGCGACAGCAGCGTCATCATCACCGCCATGGCCGAAGCGGCTTCGAGCGCATCATCGCGCGATGAAACGGCATCATAGGCAAGTTCCAGCGGCGCAGCGAAGCCGAGCGCATCAGCGACCCAGGCGCGATCAAGCGGGAAGGCGGTTGTGGAAAGCGCGCCCGCGCCCAGGGGACAAAGATCACAATGCACCAGCGCACCCATCAGCCTTTCATGGTCACGCGCCAGCGCATCCGCCGCGGAGGCCAGCCAATAACCAAAGGTGATGGGCTGAGCGTGCTGGCCATGCGTATAGCCAGGCATGATGGTGGCGATGTGTTCCTCAGCAAGCGCCAGCATTGTCTGCCGCAAATCAGCCAGCAGCCCCAGCACCGCCAGCAATTCCGTGCGCAACGCCATGCGCCAGGTGGTGGCGTTTAGATCATTCCGGCTTCGGCCAGTATGCAGCCGCCCGCCAATATCGGGACCGAGTTTTTGGATGATGAGTTTCTCAACATAGGAATAGAGATCTTCCTGCCGATAATCCACCGGCACCGCATCCGGCCCGGCATCGGCCATAGACAGAATTTCCGGCAGGATCCGCGCCATTGCATCGCGGGCGATGATGCCTTGGCGTTCAAGCATCAGTCCATGCACCAGATGCACCCACATCTCATGCTGAAAGACATAATGCTGTGCGCGCGCGACCGACCCGCGATAATAGCTTTCCACCAGCAATGGCGAAGGCGGTTCCTTCACCCTTTCGCGTAAATTCACCCCCTCCGTCATCATCAACCTCTCTCAGGGACGCTGATTGCTGAGCACTACCGTGCCGGAGGCGGAGAACATGCCTCCCACGCCATGCGCCACGCTGATTTTCACATTGGGCACCTGGGCCGGCGCTGTGCCGCGCACCTGACGCACGCTTTCTTGCAGGGCGAACATGCCATACATGCCGGTATGGGTATAAGAAAGCCCACCGCCATTGGTATTGATGGGCAGCTTGCCACCCGGCGCAGTATTGCGTTCCCAGATGAAATCCTTGGCTTCACCACGCTTGACGAAGCCAAGATCTTCCAAGCCATACATGGGCAGATGCGCAAAGGCGTCATAGATCATCAAATGATCCACATCCGCGTGCTTGATGCCGGCCATGCGGAAGGCTTCCGGCCCCGCCACGCGGAAAGCGCGCGATGATGTGAAATCCTCCATCTGGCTTACCATGGTGGTTTCCACGCTTTCGCCGCTACCTAGGATGTAGCAAGGCTTGGTCGGGAAATCCTTGACGCGATCGGATGAGGTCAAAATCAGCGCGCCGCCGCCATCCGTCACCAGGCAGCATTGCAGCAGCCGGAAGGGATAGGCAATCATTTTGCTGTTCAGCACATCATCAATCGTAATCGGGTCCTTGAAGGCTGCGCGTGGGTTCTTCGCCGCCCATTCGCGCTGCACGACAGCAACCTGCGCCATTTGTTCATGCGTGACGCCATAGGTCTTCATGTAGCGCAGTACAGGAATGGGGAAGAGTGTGGGTGGACCCATCGGGCCGAAGGGCGCTTCGAATTGGCCATTCAGGCTTTGTGGTTCTGCCGGGCGCGGCGTGCCATTGACGCGGGATTTGCCGCTTTCCCCATGCGTGATCAAAACGGTCTTGCAATAGCCTGCATGAATGGCCGCCGCTGCATGGCGCACATGCAGCATGAAGGAACAGCCGCCAACGCCGGTGCCATCCACCCATTTCGGCGTGATGCCAAGGTAATGCGCGATCTGCTGCGGCATCATGGGGCCAACACAGGCAACGCCATCAATATCAGCGGGCTTCAAGCCTGCATCTGCCATGGCATTCAGCGCCGCATCCGCATGCAGCATGATTTGCGCCATATCGGGCACGGCGCCGATGCGTGTGCTTTCAGCCGCGCCAACAATGGTGATTTCACCGGGACGTATCATGGATCAAGCCTCCTTCGCGGGGCGGAAAAGGGGCAGGGTGATGTCATCATCCATCTTGGTCGGCGCCAATTCCAGCTTCATATCCAGCACCAGCGCTTCCGGCGTTTGCGGGCATTCAACGATATTCGTCATCATGCGCGGGCCTTCTTCCAGTTCCACCACTGCAATCGCATAGGGGGGCTTGAAGCCAGGCACTGGGCGATGATGGATCACATAGGAATGCAGCGTGCCGCGGCCTGATGCTTCAAAAACTTCCACATTGCGCGTGCCGGTATAGGGGCTGAAGGGGCGCGGCGGGAAATAGGGCTTGCCCGTATCGCCGCAACGCTGGAGCAACAGCTTGCCTTGGCGCAGCCCCTCCCAGAAGTGGCGGGTTTCGGGTGTGGGTTCCGGCCGGGCGCGGCCTGGTTCTAGGCTCATGGCTGAGCTTCCTCCTGGTTATTCTAGGATGGATGTTCCACTGCCTTGGCCAGAAGGGAAAGGGGGTAAATACTCACGGGCAAGGGGTCACAATTCCAGAATGCGTTCCGGCGTGACGCGCCCGCGCAGCAAATCCCAAAGCCCGATCATATTGCCGCGAAACCGGCCCCAGCGATCCGCCCAGGGTTCCGGAAAAGCCGAGCGCAGCAGATTCTTTGCGCAATGCCGCGCGGCACTTGGGATGGCGTGGCTCCAGGGGAAGGAGCCTTTGATGGCAAGGTAGATTGGGTTCACCACCTGCGAATAGCCAAGCCTTAGGCCCGGCACGCGCCCCGCCTTCGCGCCAAGATGCACACCGCGCGCGCC
>CAMCHA010000135.1 GCA_945874515.1 Asaia bogorensis | reverse complement strand
CTGGTGCTATTGCCCGAAGCACGGCGCTGGTTGATGCGCTGGCAGCTTTGGGCGGGTGGCGCGCTGGCGGTGGCGCTTTTCGCCCCGGTGATCTTCTGGAATGCGGCGCATGAATGGGCATCCTTCGCTAAGCAGGGCGGGCGGACTGCAGCTGGCGGCGCCGGGCAAAGCCTGCGCTGGCTTGGCGAATTGCTGGGCGGGCAGGTGGCTTTGGTGACGCCCTTGGTCTTTCTGTTGTGCGTGGTGGGTATCGCCCTGGCGGCGCGGCAGGTTTGGCGCCAGCGCGATGCCGGCGCTGGGCTGCTGCTGGCGTTGATTCTGCCAGGTGCGGCGATTTTCCTCTGGCAGGCTTTGGGCAGCCGAGTGCAGGGGAATTGGCCGGCCATTCTTTACCCAAGCGCCGCCATAGCCGCCGCTGCGCTGCTGCCCGCTTCCTGGCTGCGTTGGCGCATTCCTGCCCTGGCGCTTGGCTTTGCCATGGCGGGGGCGGCCTATTTGCAAGCCACCGCCGCGCCCTTGGCCCTACCGCGCCGCCAGGACCCGACTTTGGCGCGGCTTGGCGGCTGGGATGCGCTGGCGGCTGATCTGGCGCGGGCCGCCGCGCGCGAAGGCGTGGCCTTCATCGCTGCCGAGGAATATGGCTTGGCTTCCGGCATGGCTTTCCGCCTGCCGCCCGAGCTGCCTGTGGTGGCGATGGACCCGCGTTGGCGCTTCTTCACCCTGCCGAAACCGCCCGAAAACACTGCCGGCTTGCTGATCCGAAGCGAAAGACGGGGTGAGGGACCGCCGCAATGGCCCGGCGCCACCCCAATTGAAGGCGAAGCTGGCAGGCTGGTTCGTGCCCGGCGCGGCCAGGAAGCCGAAGCCTATCGGCTATTTCGCGTCACCACCGCGCTCGGCCAGCCGCCGAGTGCGGTTTTGCCACAACCCAGACGCTGATCACGCTTGACCTTCACGGGCGGCGTGCCCTTATCCGGTTCGAGCATATCCGAGCCACGTGGCATCACTTGGCTCAACGGGACATGCACAAAGAAAGGCTTCCCGACATGCATATTCTGAAAAGCCGCCCCTGGAATCTGCCCGAAAGCAGCGCAACACCGGAAGCGCTGGTCTTTGGCCGCCGCCAAGCCATGGCGCTCGGCGCTGGGATGCTCGCCGCCAGCCCTGCCATGGCGCAGCAAGCCGGATTGCCGCCCGCCATGCGCAATACGCGCTACGCGCCGGGCCGCGCCATCACTGCTGAGCGTGAAGTCACAACCTACAACAATTTCTATGAATTCGGCAGCCAAAAGACCATCAGCGCCGCCGCGCAACGCATGCCCATGCGCCCCTGGACGGTGAAGGTGGAAGGCATGGTGGAAAGCCCGCGCGAATACGGCATTGAAGATTTGCTCGCGCGTATGCCGCTGGAAGAACGCGTCTATCGCCTGCGCTGTGTGGAAGCCTGGGCCATGGTGGTGCCCTGGACCGGCTTTCCGCTTTCCGCGCTTTTGGCCGAGGTGAAGCCGCTATCTTCCGCACGCTATGTTGTGTTCCAGACCGCAACCCTGCCAAGCGTCATGCCAGGCCTGCGGCAGAGCTGGTACCCCTGGCCCTATACGGAAGGCTGCACCATTGCAGAAGCCGCTAATGAGCTTTCCTTCATGGTGGTGGGTGCCTATGGCAAGCTGCTGCCGCCGCAAAATGGTGGGCCTTTGCGTTTCCACCAACCCTGGAAATACGGCTTCAAGGCCGGCAAGAGCTTGGTCACCATTCGCCTGACCGATCAGCGCCCGGTTTCTTTCTGGGAGAAGATCCAGTCGCAGGAATATGGCTTCTGGGCCAATGTGAACCCTGCCGTGCCGCACCCGCGTTGGAGCCAGGCGCAGGAACGCATGCTGGGCACCGGAGAAAGCGTGCCGACGCAATTGTTCAACGGCTATGGCGAATTCGTCGCGGACCTCTACACCAATCTGCAACGCGAAAGGCTTTGGGCGTGACATGCGCCTGATTGGCCTTGCCCTGCTGGCCCTGGCGGCGGGCCTTTTTGCGATTTTCGGTGGTGATCCGCTGGGGGCGGTGTTGTTTCGCCTGGACCCTGGCTTGCTCAATTTGGTGCAAGCCGTGGTGCAGCGTTATCTTCTGCCGATGATTTGGGATGACCTGTTGCTGCCGGTGCTGGAAGCCCCCGCCTGGGTGGTTCCGGCGGTTTTGGGCGGTGCCATGACCCTATTCGGTTGGATGCGCGCGCGTGGCTGATGCGCCGCTCCATCACAAGATTTTGCTGGTGGAGGATTCGCCCTCACTCGCCACGGTTTATCAGGAATATCTGCGCGCTGGGCCTTATGATATTCGCCACGCCCATTGCATTGCCGATGCGCTGAAATTCGCTGATCAGGCCATGCCTGATGGCGTGCTTTTGGATTTGCGCCTGCCCGATGGCGATGGGCTTTCGGTGCTGCGCGAATTGCGTGGGCGTGATCCTGATCTGCCGGTGGTGGTGATGACCGCGCATGGTTCGGTTACGCTGGCGGTGGAGGCGATGCAGGCGGGCGCATCTGACTTCCTGGTGAAACCCTTTGCGCCGGAACGCCTGACAGTGACGGTTGCGAATGTGATGGAACGCGCGGCCTTGCGCCGGCAGGTGGCGGTGCTGGCGGCAGGCGCGCCACGCCAGGGTTTTGCCGGCTTCATCGGCGCCGCGCCCACCATGCAGGCAGTCTATCGCATTCTGGAAAATGCCGCCGCGTCTCGTGCGACGGTATTTGTCACGGGCGAAAGCGGCACTGGCAAGGAATTGGCCGCCGAGGCAGTGCACAGCATCTCCCCCCGCAAGGCCGGGCCGTTTATTGCCATCAATTGCGCCGCTATCCCGAAGGATTTGATTGAAAGCGAAGTCTTCGGCCATGTGCGCGGCGCCTTTACCGGCGCGGTGGCGGACCGCATCGGCGCAGCGAGGGCTGCCGATGGCGGCACGCTGTTTCTGGATGAGATTTGCGAAATGGATTTGGCGCTGCAAGGCAAGCTACTGCGCTTCATCCAGACTGGCACGTTTCAGCCGGTGGGCAGCGGCAAGCTGATGCAAACCGATGTGCGCTTTGTCTGCGCCACCAATCGTGACCCGCTGGAAGAAGTGCGCGCCGGGCGCTTCCGCGAAGATTTGTATTACCGCCTGCATGTCATCCCCGTGCCCCTGCCGCCGCTGCGTGATCGCGGCGATGATGTGCTGGCTTTGGCTGAGGCATTTCTGGCGAAAAGCGCCGCCGAGGAAGGCAAGCGCTTTCAGCGCTTCGATGCGGAGGCGCGCGCAACCCTGCTGCGCCACACCTGGCCAGGCAATGTGCGCGAATTGGAAAACGCCATTCGCACTGCGGTGGTTTTGCATGATGGCGAAGTGGTGACCGCTGCGATGCTGCCCGCAACCGTGCGTGAAGGTGGCGCCAAGCCTGCACCTGCGCCTGCGCCACCACCTCTGCCGCCGGAACCCCCGAAAGTGCAAGCGCCCCCGCCGCTGACCTTACCAGTGGAACCGCGTGCTGTTGAATCCACCAAGCGCATCCGCCCCTTGGCTGACACGGAACGTGAAGCGATTGAGGAAGCTGTGCGGCTTTGCGGCGGCAATATCGCCAAGGCGGCGGCGTTTTTGGGCATCAGCCCATCTACGCTTTATCGCAAACAGGAAAGCTGGCGGCGGCGGTAACTTGCTAGCCTAATCCCAGCGCCACGCGCGCCGCGGCAATCGCCTCATGCGCGGCTTCAGTCAGATCATAAGCCACAAGTTCATGCGGCAGCGCCCAGGCGACCTCACTCACATCATCGCCGGCGCAGGCGTCGCCATCCAGCCAAAGTGCTGCGAAATCAATGATGGTGTAGTGATACAGCGCGCGGCCATCCTGATCCTGGTTGATGGCATCAAAAACATAGGCAAGCGTCATCTGGCCCACTTCAATGCTGGTTTCTTCGCGCAATTCGCGCCGTGCGGCTTCCTCGGCCTTTTCTCCCACATGCTGCGCGCCACCGGGCAAAGACCATTGGCCGATGCGGGGTGGCTTGCCGCGACGCACAAGCAGCACCGCTTCTTCGCGAAAGACGATGCAGCCAATGCCGACCCAGGGGCGGTCAGGATATTCGCGCGGCGCGTTGCTCACCGTGGTGCAATCGGCGGTTCAGTCGCGGGGGCTGGCGCTTCTTCCTGGCGGCGTAAATCCTCAAGCCGGGGAATCATGGCTTTTTCTTTCCATTGCCCGATTTGATAGACCCAGCCGCGCCAACGCGCATTCAAGCGCGCCGCTTCCTCATCGCCCTCAGCGGCCAACGTTACCCAGATTTCTTCGGCCTGCTTGCGTGGGCGGGCGATGATCGCCAGCCGATCGGTCAATTCAAAGCGTGTCTCGCCCAGCGCTTCGCCCGGCGCATCGGCTTCGCGCCGCACATCCAGGAAGGTGAGGAATTCGAAGCTGCGCGAAACCTCATCCAGGCTGATGTCATCAGCGGGCGGCGCATCGGCAGGCGTTGTGATGGCGAGCTTGCCATCGGGCTGGCCGGAATGCGTCAGCACCAGCGATTGCTCGCCCGTGCGCGCAATCACCACGCGCTGCGCGCGTTCGCGCGGCAGATTGGCGATATCTCGGTCAAGCCAAAGCTGCGGGTCGGCATCCACAGGAATGCGTCCTTCCGCGAGCCAAGCCTGGTTTTCGCTAGGCCGTCGCACATAAGCACTTTCCGGCACATTGCCTTGCGTGCGCACGCGCCGCCGCCCGATCACCAATTCCACCAGCGCCGCGCCTTGCGCATCCACCACCCGGAGCAGCGTGGAGGTCGCCCCCGCACGCATCGGGTCTTCCAGGCCGAGTCGATCAAACATCTCAGGATTGCCGGTGCGCGGTTCCATGAGGCGGAGTTCCGTGAGGCCCGTCAGTAACTCGCGCAGCTTCTCCTGCCGGATGGGATAATCCCCCTTGGTCGGCAGCACCCAGACATCACCGCGCCGGGTGATTTCAAGCGCGCCGTCATGCCGGCGCACCTCAATCCGTGCAGCAGAACCAAGGCGCTGCGCTAGGCCCGGAAAGGCAAGCGCACCCGTGCCCACTGGCGGTGCTGGTGGCTGCGGAGGCTTGATCAAAAGCGCGCCGGCCATGGCAATGACCGCTGCGCTGCCAAGCAAAATCAGGGAACGTCTTTGCATGTCCGATCCCCTTTTTCAGTGCCGAGCCGCGGCGCGGCGGCGCGCACGCAGAACACCCATCACCAGCGCCAGGATCGTGAGCAGCACCGGCACGGCAGCGATATTGAGGATGCGGAGCCGCGTTTCCAAGCCTTCAATATCGCGCCTGAGGTCAAGCTGCACCGCACGCAATTGCTGACGGGTGCGGAGAATCTCCTCCCGCGCGCTATCAATTTCTGCGCGCTGTTCGGCGCTGATCACGGCATTGGTCTGGCCGCGTTCACCGCCCTGCGGGCCTTGGCGCAATTCGCGCAGGCGTTTTTCGGTCGCTTCCAGGCGCTGAGTCAGTTCACGTTCTGTCTGACGAAAACGCGCTTCTGCATCGCGGCGAATATCATCCACCACCTCAAACGGGCGCAGAGACTCGCCCCTTGAGCGCAGCGAGATCAGCGCATCACCGCCCGCCATGGTATCCACCAAATTCGCAATCAGCGCGCCATTGTCGCTGAAAGGTGTCGCCACTTGCTGGCCAAAGAAATCCTGCACACGCACCCAGAAGCGATCTTCCAGCACATCCGCATCATGGATGACGATGATATTGGCCGCACCTTCACTCCGCGCGCGATGCGCCGGGAAATCGGCAGGGCGTTCTGCGCCTTGCGGCGGCGGCGGCGCGCCATCCGGGAAGGCAGTGCTGACTTCGCCGCGCAGCCGCGCCGCCAGCACGCGGGTTTGGCCATCGGGCCGGAAATCCGCCAGCAATTGCGTTGGGTTCGGGTTGTCGCGGACCTTCGCCGCATCCGCTTCCATGCTGCGCGGGCTTGAGGTGATGAGCGGCGTGAATTCCACCCGCGCGCCATCCTTCCGCCGCAAGAAACCAGCCGAGGCAAAAGTCACCTGGTTAAGCTGCGCCGTTGCAACCTCTCCCTGCGCGATGGAATCGCCCTGCGCATTAAACCAGGCGACGTAATCCACGGCCTGCACCCGGTCCTGTGGATTGGCACGCACACGCCAGGCGCCACGCAAATCCAGCACCACCTTATCTGAAGGCGCTTCAATGCCCCAGGCATTGGTCAGACGTTCCAGGCTGGATACGGTATTGGCGGGCGGGCGGCCACCCGGACCAGGGCGCGATGCCTGGCCTTCGGAATGCGGATCAATCAGCAAAATCAGCTTGCCGCCGCGCAGCACGAATTGATCAACGGCATATTGCGCCGCATCCGAAAGCCCTTGTGGATGCGCCAGAATCATCACCTGGATGTCGTTTTCAATGACCTGAGCATCGAGCGGCACATCGCGCAAAGTGAAGAATTGCCTGAGACTATTCATCACCGCGAAAGGCTGACCCATGGCGGCCTGGCGCATCATCATCGCGCGCGGGTCGCCATTCAAAGGCAAGGGCGACATCACGCCAATCACCGGCCGGCGCGGGTTGGAAAGCTCATAAACCAACCGCGTCAGATCAAATTCCAGAAAGCGTTCACGGTCCGGCTGGAAGAAGGGGATGTTGCGTTCATCATCCAGCAAATTCGCACCAACCAGGCCGAAATAAACCTGCTCACCGGATTGATCCACCGGCACGCCTTGCAAGCCGAAAGCCAGCGCACGGTCTTCGGTTTCGCTGAAGGGCTCTGGGTCCAGCACTTCAAGCCGCAGCTTGCCGCCCGAGACCGCGACATATTCATCCAGCATCGCGCGCACGCGTTCCGCATAGGCGCCAAAGGCCGGGACGGCGGTGCCGAGCTTGCGTGAATAAAACAGCCGCAGCGTCACCGGGTCTTG
>CAMCHA010000134.1 GCA_945874515.1 Asaia bogorensis | reverse complement strand
CGCCCGCCGAAGGCATCGCCCGCCAGGGCTTCGCGCCACAAATCGCGCGTGGGATCGGATGCGATGGAACAATCAATGGCAAGCCAACCCGGCCCATCTTCCATTAGCCAGACATTCACATGGCTCGGCGGGAAGGGCAGGGGAAAGCGCAGCCAGCGCAAGCTAGGCCGAAGCGTCGCGGCCTGACCAGGCGCGGGGATATCTGGAATCATGCCGCCACCCTGACGCGGAAGGTGGCGGGAGACAAGCATGACCGCGCAAGACCGATCACGCACTAAACAGGCGGAAAACCGAACCCTATTCCATCACAATCTTCGGCGCGGCATCCGCTTTCGCAGCCGCCTTTTCCCAAACGCGGCGCGCGATACGGCGATAGGTTTGCGCCTCATCCGAATCAGGCCGCGCCATCACAATCGGCGTGCCGGCATCGGCCAATTCCCGGATTTCGAGCTTCAGCGGCAATTCGCCCAAAAACTCCACGCCAAGCCTCTCCGCTTCCCGCCGCGCGCCGCCATGGCTGAAGATATCGGACCGATGGTTGCAATTGGGGCAGCAGAAGAAGGACATATTCTCGATCAGCCCCAGCACCGGGACATTGACCTTTTCAAACATGCGCACGCCGCGCCTGGCATCCAGCAGCGCCACATCCTGCGGCGTGGAGACAATCACCGCCCCGGCCAAAGGCACGCGCTGAGACATCGTCAACTGCGCATCACCGGTACCGGGCGGCATATCCACAATCATCACATCCAAGGGGCCCCAGGTCACTTGCCCCATCATCTGCTCCAACGCCCCCATCACCATGGGGCCGCGCCAGATCATCGGCGTTTCTTCGTCAACCAGGAAGCCGATGGACATGGCCTTCAGCCCCCAGCGGCTGAGCGGGATGATGCGCTGGCCCTCTGACCGTGGTCTTTCCCGTGTGCCGAGCATTTGCGGCAGCGAAGGCCCGTAAATATCCGCATCCAAAAGCCCAACCTTTAGGCCATCAGCGGCCAAAGCGACCGCCAGATTGACCGCAGTGGTGGATTTGCCGACCCCCCCCTTGGCGGAGGCGACAGCGATGATCGCCCTGACATCGGAAAGCAGCATGGGGCCAGGGCTTGCCGGGCCGCGTGGGCCAGCCGGGCGGGCGGCGGGTGCGGCTTCGGCGCGATGCGCGGTCAGCACGGCGGTGGCCGAAATCACCCCCGGCACGGCGCGGGCGGCGGCTTCGGCCGCAGCGCGCACCGGTTCCATGCTGGCGGCGGCTTCCCGCGCGACCTGTATGGCAAAATGGACCATGCCATCGCGCACCACCAGGCCCTGCACCATGCCAGCCACTACCACATCCTGACCCGAAGCCGGGTCCTTCACCGCCGCCAGCGCTTTTGTCACCGCTGCCGCCAAATCATCCGCCATCGCTTGAAAAGCCCCTACCCATGGTCAATATCCGCCCGACCCGGCATTACAGCGTTGTTAGCTGCTTTCCGGGAAGGTCGCTCGCCTCTATATGGGGGTTGGCTTCCCGCTTGAAGCATCCCGCCCAGCTTTGGGCCTTTCGTTTTTGACGTTCACCTGCTGGAGGCCACGCCTTTCATGCCCTGGAATAACAATAATAGTGGCGGTCAAAGCCCCTGGGGCAATCCGCGCCCATCGGGCCCTTGGGGCCAGCCGCCTTCGGGTGGCGGTGGCGGCGGCGGCGGTGGTGGCGGCCAAAGTGGCCGCGGCCCCGACATTGATGACGCGATCAGGCAGGCTCAGGACGCGATTCGCCGCGTATTGCCCAGCGGCGGCGCGGGCGGCGGCAAGCTTTTCGCCCTGATCGGCATTGTGCTGGCCGTCGGCTGGGGGCTTTCTGGGTTTTATCGGGTGCAGCCGGATGAACAGGGCGTGGTCATGCGCTTTGGCGCCTTCAGCCACACCACCCAGCCTGGCTTGAATTATCGCCTGCCCTGGCCGATCGAAAGCCACACTACGCCGCGCGTGACGCGCATCAACCGCGTGGATGTTGGCTTTGTAGGCGCGCAAGATGGCAGCATAACGGGTGGGCGCGTGATGGCAGCGCGTGATGTGCTGGAAGAAAGCCTGATGCTGACGGGCGATGAAAATATTATTGACATTGATGTCGCAGTCTTCTGGCGCATCCGCGATGCGGGCGAATTCCTGTTCAATACGCGCAACCCTGAAAGCACGGTGAAAACCGCGGCTGAGAGCGTGATGCGTGAAGTGATCGGGCGCACCCCCATCCAGCCTGCGCTGACTGAAGCGCGCGCCCAGATTGAACAGGAAGTGCGCCGCGGTGCCCAGGCGATCATGGACCAATACAAGGCCGGCATTGAAGTGACGCAGGTGCAATTGCAGAAGGTGGACCCACCAGCCCAGGTGGTTGACGCTTTCCGCGATGTGCAGCGCGCCAATGCGGACCGTGAGCGTTTGCGCAATGAAGCCGAAAGCTTCCGCAATGACATCATTCCCCGCGCCCGTGGTGAGGCTGAGCGCATGAGCCAGGAGGCCCAAGGCTTCCGCGAAAGCCAAATGGCGCGTGCCGGCGGTGAAAGTGCCCGCTTCCTTTCCGTGCTTTCCGCTTATGAATTGGCGCGTGATGTGACCACGCGCCGGATGTATTTGGAAACCATGGAAGAAATCTTCCGCCGCAACCCCAAAGTCATTGTGGATGACCGCTTGCAGGGCGTGGTGCCCTTCCTGCAATTGGGTGAAACCGGCAGCGCGCGACAGCCGCCTGCCGCCGTACCTCAGGCGCGACCCGCGCCGCTGCCACCTGGCGCCGCCGTCGCGCCCATGATGCAAAACCGTCCGGGGGTGCCGCGATGAACCGCTCCATTATTATTCTGCTCGGCATTCTTGCCACGGCGATTTTCACCGCGGCTTCCACGCTGTTCACGGTGCATCAGACGCAGCAGGTGCTGATCACGCAATTCGGCGAACCGCGCAAGGTTATCCAGGAACCGGGGCTGCATTGGAAGCTGCCCTTCATCCAAAATGTTATCAGCTTTGATCGGCGCTTGCTGGATTTTGACGCGCCGGGTGAAGAAGTCATTCTGGGTGATCAACGCCGCCTGATTGTGGATAGCTTCACGCGCTACCGCATCACAGATCCACTGCGCTTCTTCCAAACGGTGGGCGCGACCGAAGCGGGCATTCGCGCCCGGCTCAATTCCATCGTCACCTCATCCTTGCGCCGCGTGCTGGGCAATGAACCTTTGCTTTCGGTCCTGTCCACGGATCGCGCCCGGATCATGGGTGAAATCCGTCGTCAGGTGAATGAGGAAGCGCGCCAATTCGGCATTGCCGTGGAAGATGTGCGCATTCGCCGCGCTGATCTGCCGGGCGAAAACACGCAAGCCATCCTGTCACGCATGCAATCCGAACGTGAACGCGTGGCGCGCGAAGCCCGCGCTGAAGGTGCGGAAGTGGCGCAGCGCGTGCGTGCAAGCGCTGAGCGTGAACGCACCGTGTTGATCGCGGAAGCCCAGGCGCAGGCGGATATCCTGCGCGGTCAGGGCGAACAGGAAGCCATCCGCATTTTCGCGGAAGCCTTCCAGCGCGACCCGGCCTTCTTCCAATTCTGGCGTACCATGCAAGCCTATCGTGAAGCCTTTGCTGAAGGCGACACGCGGCTGGTGCTGACGCCGGATTCGGAATTCTTCCGCTACTTCCGCGAAAGCCCGAATAGCCTTCCGGCACCTGCGCCAAGGTGAGCTTCACCGCGCTGCTCCAGGGCATAGCCGTTGTGCTGGCCCTGGAGGGCTTGGCTTATGCCACCGCTCCCGGCTTCATGCGCCGGATGCTGACAAGCCTGGCTGAAACGCCCGAGGCGCGGCTCAGGATTGGCGGGCTGGTCGCCGCTGCGGGTGGCATTGGCCTTGCCTGGCTGCTCAAGCTTTTGTGACGCTGTCGCTTTTTGTCGCACTTCGTTGCCGCGCGATCCCTTAAATTCGCGTCAATACCGCCAATCTGCTAGGCTGAACGACGTATTCCCCGAGGAGAGCTTCCTTGCGTATTGCCCATCTTGCCCTTGCCGGTGCCATGGCCCTGGCGCCGCTTGCCCCCCTGCCGCTGATCACGCCAGCCCAGGCGCAGCAACGCGCGCCGGAAAGCTTCGCGCCGCTCGCGCGGGAATTGCTGCCGGCGGTGGTGAATATCTCCACCTCCAAGAATATCACGCCGCGCGCTGGGCGCCCGAATGCGCCGGATATGCCGCAGCTGCCCCCGGGCAGCCCCTTTGAGGAATTCTTCCGCGATTTCTTCAACCGCAACCGCCCGCCTGGCCAGGGCCAGGGTGAAGGACCGCAGCAGCGTCAGCGCCGCGCGCAATCGCTTGGGTCTGGCTTCATCATTGATGCGCAGGAAGGCATCGTGGTCACGAATAACCACGTGATTGATGGCGCTGATGAAATCAATGTGATCCTGCAGGACAACACCAGCATTCGCGCGGAATTGGTGGGCACCGATCCGCGCACGGATATCGCGGTGCTGCGTATCAAGCATGACAAGGCATTGGCTGCCGTTGCTTTTGGCAATTCGGATCAATCGGAAGTGGGCGATTGGGTGATCGCCATCGGCAATCCCTTCGGCTTTGGCGGGACCGTCACGGCGGGGATTGTCTCGGCTCGCGGGCGCAATATCGGCCAGGGGCTTTATGATGATTTCATCCAGACGGATGCTTCGATCAATTCGGGCAATTCCGGCGGGCCGCTAGTCAACATGCGCGGCCAGGTGATTGGCATCAATACCGCCATCATCTCCCCCAGCGGGGTTTCGGCCGGGCTTGGCTTTTCCATCCCGTCCAATATGGCAAGCCGCGTGGTGGCGCAGCTCCGTGATGCGGGGCGCGTGCGGCGCGGCTGGATTGGCGTGAATATCCAAAGTGTGACGGATGACATTGCCGAGGCGCTGCGCCTGCCCGCAGGCACGCGCGGTGCGCTGATCGCGAATGCGCAAGCCGATGGGCCGGCGGCCAAGGCGGGGATCCGCTCGGGCGATGTGATCATTCGCTTCAATGGCGTGGCGGTGCCCGAAATGCGCGCCCTGCCCAGGATTGTCGCGGATAACACTGTGGGCGGTTCAGTGCCCGTCGTGATTTGGCGCGATGGCAAGGAAGAAACCGTAACCGTCACGCTTGGCGAATTGCCGACGGAACAGCGCCAGGCGGGGGCTCCGGCGGCGCCTCCTCCCGGTCAGGGGCCGGTGGAACTCACCGGGCTTGGGCTGCGGGTTGCGGCCATTACGGATGAGCTTCGCCAGCGCTTCAACCTGAAGCCCGAACAACGCGGCGTGGTGATTGTGGAAGTGACCCCCGGCACCCCAGCTGCGGAGCGTGAGCTTCGCCCCGGTGATGTGATTGTGGAAGTGCAGCAGCAGCGCGTGGCAACGCCGGCAGAAGTGCAGGAACAGATTGAGCGTCTGCGCCGGCAGAACCGCAATGTTGGGCTTTTCGCGGTGGAAAATGCCGGCGGGCAACGCTTTGTGCCGCTGCGCCTGAACGCCCGGGGCAATGCGCCGGGGTAAAGCGCCCGATCCACCGATGGGATGATCCGTTCAACCGGATCATCCCGGTGCCTTTTCAGGTCAAGAACGCCCCGCCATTCACGTGAATGGTCTGGCCGGTGATGAAGCCACCCTCCGGCCCGGCCAGCATGCGCACCACATCGGCGATTTCGGCAACACTCGCGCGCCGGCCGAGCGGTATGCCCGCATCGGCCAAAGTGCTCGGCATGGACCCGGCCGAGGCGCCGCGCACCGTATCCACCGCACCAGGCGCGACGCTATTTGCGCGAATGCCTTGGGGTGCCAATTCCACGGCAAGGGCGCGCATCAAGCCTTCCAACCCCGATTTGGAAGCCGATACATGCGCTCGATTGGGTGTGCCGACATGGGTTGAAATACCTGATAGCCCAATGATTGAACCACCCCCGCGCGCGATCATCTGCGGCGCGAAAGCCTGCGTGACGATAAAGGCGCCATCCAGCGCGACGGAGAGGATTTCCCGCCATTCCGCGAAGGACATGTCCAGAAAGCGGGTCTGGCGCCGGAGCCCGGCATTGGTCACCAGAATATCCACGCCGCCGAATTGGGCGGCGACGGCTGCGGCCATGCCGGCCACTTCTTCGGGCTTGGAGATATCAGCGCGATAGGCCATGGCGCGGCCGCCAAAGGCGATGATTTCATCGGCCACGGCCTTGATCGCGCCATCATCCGATCGGCCATTCACCACAATGGCGGCGCCATCGGCGGCGAGCCTCATCGCAATGGCGCGGCCGATATTCTTGCCGGCACCCGTGACCAGCGCGACCTTGCCCGCAAGCGAAGCATCCATGAACGTTTCTCCAATTTCGCCTTTCAGGATAGGCGCATTCGGCCGGGGATGAAATCCGCCCGCAGGCAGGATTTGCGGCGTTGCGCTTCGGCGCTTAGGATCACGCCAGAAAAGGCGCCCGGTTGGGCGCGGTGGATTGAAGGCGGAAGCACATGCTGGTTATTTCGGAACAAGGTATCGGCCATATCATCGAAGCCTGGCTCAAGCGCTTCAATGCGGCACTGGCGGCGGGCGACAAATCAGCGCTCAGCGCGCTGTTCCGCGCTGACAGCCATTGGCGCGATATTGTGGCGCTGGGCCGGCGCATCCGTACCGTGAGCGGCCAGGGGGCGCTGGTGGAAGCGCTTTTGGCCGCGGTGCAGGAAGCCGGTGCGCGAGATTTCGCGATTGATGACGAACGCGCCGCGCCGCGCTTTGTGGAACGCGCGGGCGACGACACGATCGAAGCGATGTTGCGCTTTGAAACCAAAATCGGCACGGGTGCCGCGCTGCTGCGCTTGAAGCGCGCGGAAGCGTCAGGTGATGCGCCAGTGGCCTGGGTGCTGACAACCGCACTTGATAGCCTGCGTGGCTTTGATGTGGACAGCATGCGCGAAGCGCGTGAGGA
>CAMCHA010000133.1 GCA_945874515.1 Asaia bogorensis | reverse complement strand
AAGGCGCAGGCTGCGAATACCATCAAGATCGCGCTGCTGACGGATTTTTCTGGTATGTATCGAGACGTAAGCGGCCCAACAGAGTTGGCCTGCGTGCGTCAGGCAGTGGCTGAAATGAGCAACCGCGGCTTCAATGTCGAGGTGCTTTTTGGTGACAATCAAAATCGCCCCGATGTCGGTTCCAACCTCACGCGTCAATGGATTGACCGCGATGGTGTGGATGTTGTGGTTGATGGGGGTGCTTCTTCGGTCGCACTGGCGGCTAATGACATCATTCGTGACAGGAATAAGGTTTTTCTGAATACAACCTCGGCGACTTCGGATCTTACTGGTCGTGCCTGCTCACCGAATACCGTGCACTGGACTTATGATACCTGGATGCTGGCCAATTCCACTGGCGGTGCGACAGTGCGCGCCGGTGGCGATAGCTGGTACTTCATCACGGCCGATTATGCCTTTGGCCATGCGCTTGAACGCGACACTGCGAATTTTGTGCGCAATGCCGGCGGGCGCGTGCTTGGCCAAGTGCGGACACCGTTTCCAGGCACAACTGATTTCTCATCCTTCCTGGTGCAGGCGCAAGCTTCCCGCGCCAAAGTGGTCGGTCTTGCCAATGCCGGCAGTGACACCATCAATTGCATCAAGCAGGCTGCGGAATTTGGGCTGATGCGTCGCGGTATCAAGCTTGCCAGCCTGCTGATGTTCTTGCCGGATGTGCATTCGCTTGGGCTTGCCACGACACAGGGGCTGATCTGCACCGAAACCTTCTACTGGGATATGAATGATCGCACCCGCGCTTTCTCAGCCCGCGTGCGGCCCAATATCGGTCAGAATGCGCTTTGCATGAACCACGCTGGTGGCTATGCGGCGGTGCTGCATTACCTGAAGACCGTCGCCGATATGGGCGTGGCGCAGGCCAAACAAAGCGGTGCGGCCACGGTTTCGCGCATGAAGGCCATTCCCTGCGATGATGATTGCTTCGGCCCCGGCACCATCCGCGCCGATGGCCGCAAGCTGCATCCCGCCTATTTGTTTGAAGTGAAAAAGCCCGAGGAAAGCCGCGGCGTGTTTGATTATTACAAGCTGCTGCAAACCACGCCATCCGATGAGGCATTCCGCCCCATCGCCGAAGGTGGCTGCAGCTTCGTGCGGACCTAAATTCTGCATGGCGCGGTGGGGCACATCACCCCATCGCGCCTAAGCCTTCGCGCGAAACACCAATTGGCGCGACAGCACGAAATTTCCGAACATCCCGGCAATTGCCCCCGCTGCAACACCCAGTACGGGGTGCGCTGCCACCAAGGGCACAAGTTCGATCAGCGCGGCATAGGTGCCGTAATTCATCGCGAAGCCTACCAGATTCACCAGCAGGAACAGCGCCCATTGCTGATGCACAGGGCCATCACCGCGCCCGCGAAAGGTCCATAGCCGATTGAGCGCCCAGGTGGTTGTCGCCGCAGCCAGGTAGGAAACCGCGCGCCCGCCATAAAGCCCAAGCCCGAGCGCAAGCCCCGCGTAAAGCACCGCAGTATCCACCACGAACCCGATCGTACCGACCACACCGAAACGCAAAAACTCCAACAACAGTTGAAAGCGCTCTGGCCCAAGGATGCTTTCGATGCGGGAGAGGATGCCGTGCAAAGCCATGGCCGCCTGTAACGCAGGAAAGCGGGCCGGCGCAAACCGCCATCGTCCTTGCGGCCTTCCGGGCAGGAAATTCTGGCCGAACTGATGCAAAGCAAGGCAATCTGGATAGATTATGCCCAGGAACCGGCTTTGGTTTTGGTCATAAGCTTGGCTAAGGCCAAATCGCGCTTGCATAGGCCGGGGCAAGCGGGTCTGATAGCAGGAACACGAAAAGGGGGCTCACATGCAACGTCGGGATGTTTTCAAACTGGGTGCCGCCGCAGCCGCAACCGCGCTGCCTTCCTTCGCCATTGCGCAGCCCACGCAGAACCGCGTGCTGAAAATGGTGCCGCAGGCGAACCTCACCAGCCTCGATCCAATTTGGACCACGGCCAATATCACCCGGAATTACGGGTATATGGTGTTCGACACGCTCTATGGCATGGATGCGCAGTTCCAGCCGCAGCCGCAAATGGCAGCCGGCCATAGCAGCGATGATGGCGGGCGGAGTGTCACCATCACGCTGCGCCCCGGGCTGAAATTCCATGACGGGGAACCCGTGCGCGCGCAGGATGTGGTGCCAAGCCTGCAACGCTGGATGAAGCGCAGCCCCTTCGGCCAGAAGCTGGCCACAGTGACCGATGACATCCAGATGGTGGATGACATGCGGATCCGCTTCCGTCTGAAAAAACCCTTCCCGCTGCTGTTCCATGCGCTGGCGCAGGTGTCCAACGGCCCGGCCTTCATCATGCCCGAACGCCTGGCCAAGACCGATCCCTTCCAGCAGGTGCGCGAATCCATCGGCAGCGGCCCCTTCCGCTTCAAGGCCAATGAATTCAATTCCGGCAGCCTGGCGGTGTTTGAACGCTTCGCCGATTACGTGCCAGTGCAGACCGGTACGCCAAGCCTGACCGCCGGGCCAAAAATCGCGCATTTTGATCGTGTGGAATGGCACATTATTGTGGATGCGGCGACCGCCGCCGCCGCGATACAAACCGGCGAGATTGACTGGTACGAACAGCCGCCGCCGGAAGTGCAGCTGCTGCTCCGCCGCAACCGCCAAGTAGTGATTGAAGCGATTGACCCGCTGCCGCTGACCGGCATTTTGCGCTTCAACCATCTGAATGGCCCCTTCAACAACAAGGCTTTGCGTCAGGCCTTGCTACCGGCGATCAACCAGCAGGATTTCATGCAGGCATCGGTCGGTACGGATGCTTCGCTCTACACCACGGGCGTTGGCATGTTCACGCCGGGCACGCCGCTTGCCAATGATGCGGGGCTTGCGCCGCTGATGGGGCCGCGCAGTATTGATCGTGCCCGCCAATTGATGCGTGACGCCGGCTATACCAATCAGACCATGCGCCTGATTGGCCCCACGGATATTCTGGTGCCGGCCGCACTCACGCAGGTGGGGGCGGATTTGGTGCGCCGGCTTGGCTTCAATGCCGATATTGTTCTGAGCGATTGGGGCACCACGGTGCAGCGCCGCACCTCGCGTGAACCGGTGGAACGTGGCGGTTGGTCCATGCTGTTCACCTCCTTCTCGTCGTTTGATTTCGCCGATCCGGCGGCGCATTTCCCGCTGCGCGGCAATGGCGCCAATGCCTGGTTCGGCTGGCCGGAGATCCCGAAGCTTGAGGAAGCGCGAGACGCCTGGTTCGACGCGCCGGATTTGCCGACGCAGCAGGCCCTTGCGCGGGATATGCAGACGGTCGCGATGGATGAACTGCCCTATATCCCGCTCGGCTCCTACAAATCCATGACGGCTTTGCGCGCCAATCTGGCCGGGCGCGTGGCGGGCCTCGCGCTTTATTGGGGCATTCGGCGTAGCTGAAAAGGAAGACGCAAATGGATCGCAGAAGCTTTATTGGTGCGACAGCCGGGCTTGCAGCCACGGCGTGCATTGCAGCACCGGCCTATTCGCAAGGGGCCGCGGCGCGCACGCTCCGTGTTATTCCGCAGGCGAACCTCACCAGCCTTGACCCCATTTGGACCACGGCGGTTGTCACGCGCAACAACGCCTTCATGATTTACGATCAGCTTTGCGCCGAAAACGCGAAGGGCGAGATCAAGCCGCAGATGGCCCAAGGCTGGGAAACGTCGCAGGATGGGCTGACGCTGACCTTCACGCTGCGTGATGGGCTGATGTTCCATGATGGCGAAAGGGTGCTGGCCAAGGATTGCGTGGCCTCCATCAATCGCTGGGCCAAGCGAGATCCCTTCACCCAGGTGCTTTGGCCCAATATCGCCACGCTGGAAGGCTTGGACGATAAGCGCTTTCGCTTCCGCTTCCATAAGCCAACGCCCTTGCTGATCATGGCTTTGGGGCAGACGCAATTCCCCTGCTTCATCATGCCCGAACGCATCGCGGCGACCGATGCCTTCCAGCAAATCCGTGAAACCGTGGGCAGTGGGCCGTTCCGCTTCATCCGCGATGAATGGAACCCGGGCCAGCGCGCTGTCTGGGCGAAGAATGATCGCTATGTGCCGCGCCAGGAAGAAGTGGATGGCTTGGCTGGCGGGCGCACGCCGAAGATTGACCGCGTGGAATGGACCATCATCACGGACCCCGCCACTAGCGGCAATGCCATGGTGACGGGTGAACAGGATTATTGGGAATACCCGCTGCATGATCTGCTGCCGCAACTCCGCCGCGCGCGCGGTGTCACGGTGCAGCAAAGGCTGCTTGATGGCACTTACGGCGTTTGCCGCTTCAACACGCTGCAGCCGCCCTTCAACAACCCCGCCATTCGCCGCGCCGTCGCCATGGCGGTGGATCAGCGCGATTACCTGACCGCCGTTGCCGGCAATGACCCCGCAAGCTGGGGCGTGTGTGAGGGTGTCTTCACCTGCGGCACGCCGCTCGCCAATGAACAGGGCAGCGAGGCGCTGAAAACCCACAATATCGAACGCGCGCGGGAAGCGCTGCGCGCGGCGGGTTATAATGGCGAAAAGGTCGTTTTGATTGCACCGGGCGACTACCCGCAGATCAATGCGCTATCGCTCATGACCGCGGACATCATCCGCCGCCTGGGGATGAATCTGGAACTGATCGCGGCCGATTGGGGCACGCTGGTGCAGCGGCGCACGAGCAAGGAACCGGTGGAACGCGGCGGCTGGAGCATTATCCACACTACGTCGTCAGGCCAGAGCCTGGCGTTGCCAGTCTATCACCTGTTCCTGCGCGCCAATGGGGATAATGCCTGGTTCGGCTGGCCCAATGTGCCGGAAATTGAGGCTTTGCGTGCCGAATGGGTGGAAAAGGGCGCCGATCCGGCGGAAAGCCAGCGCATCGCGCGCCTGCTGAACGCCAAGGCCATGGAGCAGATGTATTACATCCCCTTGGGCTTCTACTGGCAGCCCTCAGCCTGGCGTAGCAATGTAACGGGCGTCTTCCGCGCGCCCGCGACTGTGTTCTGGAATATCGGCAAGGGCTGAGACCCTCTGGCTCTGGCACGGCAAGTGCTTCCCCTCACTGGATGGACCCACCGGAAGCGGCTATAGCCGCCGCTTCCAAAGCGGGCTAATCGGAGTTCAAGGGCGCGGGTGCTGCTTACCAAGGCAGACTGACGTTTTCATGGGCAGACTGGGCTGCCCTGAACATTAAATGGGAGACGGGCGATGGATCGTAGAAATTTTCTCAAGGCAACCGCCGGTGTCGCGGCGCTGGCGGGCACGGGCGGGCTTTCTGCCCCGGCGCTAGCTCAAAGCGCTGCCGCGCGTACGCTGCGCTTTGTGCCGCAGGCCAATTTGGCCAATTTCGACCCCATCTGGGGCACGCAATACGTGGTGCGCAACGCGGCCTGCCTAGTGTGGGACACGCTGTATGGCTTTGACGACAAGCTAGAACCCAAGCGCCAGATGGTCGAAAGCGAAGAAGTATCGTCTGACGGCAAGATCTGGACCTTCAAGCTGCGTGAAGGCCTGATGTGGCATGATGGCACCAAGGTGACCGCTGCTGATTGCGTGGCAAGCTTGGCGCGCTGGGCTGTGCGCGATGGCATGGGCCAGATGATCCGCGCGATCCAGGAAGAATTGGTGGCGGTGGATGACCGCACCTTCCGTTGGCGCCTGAAGGCGCCTTACCCCAAGATGCTGCTGGCGCTCGGCAAGAACAACACGCCGATGGCCTTCATGATGCCAGAGCGTCTGGCGAAGACCGATCCCTTCCAGCAGGTGACTGAATTCGTGGGTTCCGGCCCGATGCGCTTTGTGCGCAATGAATGGGTGCCGGGCGCCAAGGCAGTCTTCACCAAGTTCGAACAATATGTGCCGCGCAATGAGCCTCCGTCATGGTTGGCCGGTGGCAAGCGCATCAATGTTGATCGTATTGAATGGATCATCATGCCGGACCCGGCGACCGCTTCGGCGGCGCTGATGAATGGCGAAATTGACTGGTGGGAAACCCCGCTGACGGACCTGATCCCATCCTTGCGGCGCAACCGCAATATCCGCGTGGATATCGCCGATCCACTGGGCAATATCGGTTCCTTCCGCTTCAACCATTTGCATGCGCCGTTCAATGATGTGCGCGCGCGCCGTGCCGTCGCGATGGTACTGAACCAGGAAGACTATATGCGTGCGGTGGTCGGCGATGACAAAGCGCTTTGGCAGACCCTGCCTTCCTTCTTCACGCCCGGCACGCCGCTTTATACTGAAGCGGGTGGCGATATCCTGAAGGGGCCGCGCAATGTTGAAGCGGCGCGCGCGCTGCTGCGTGAGTCTGGCTACAATGGTCAGCCCATCACGTTGCTGGTTGGCCAAGATCAGGCCCCGCTCAAGGCCATGGGTGAAGTGACCAATGCGCTGCTGCGCTCCGTCGGCATGAATGTGGATTTCGTCGCGACCGATTGGGGCACCGTTGGTCAGCGCCGCGCGTCCAAATCCCTGCCGGGTCAGGGTGGCTGGCATATCTTCCACACCTGGCATGCGGGTGCGGATTGCATCAATCCGGCATCTTATCTTGCGCTCCGCGCCCATGGCGATGGCGCCTGGTTCGGCTGGCCGAAGGATGACGCGGTGGAAGCCGCGCGCGACAAGTGGTTTGTTGCGCCCGATATCGCAGCGGAAAAGGCCGCGGTTGCGGAAATGAATACCGCAGCCATGCGTCACATGACCTATGCGCCGACGGGCTTCTACAAGACCTATCAGGCGTGGCGCAGCAACGTGACAGGTGTTGTTGGTGGCCCAATTCCCTTCTTCTGGGGCGTCAGCAAGTCCTAATTAGGAAAGATTGCCGGGATCATGTTCGCCTATATCGTCCGACGCGTCTTGGCCACCATTCCGGTGATGGCCTTCGTCGCGCTCTTTGTTTTCAGTCTGCTCTATATCGCGCCGGGTGACCCGGCCGCGGTGATTGCGGGCGATCAGGCAACG
>CAMCHA010000132.1 GCA_945874515.1 Asaia bogorensis | reverse complement strand
GCGCAGGCCGCGCCGGATGGGGCGACAATTCTGCTCGATTCCGGCGGACAATCCGTCAATCCCTTTCTGATGCGCGGGCTTGGCTTTGATTATGTGCGGGACCTCACGCCCGTCACGCTGCTCGCCACCCTGCCGCTCATTCTGATCACAGGCGCCGAATATGGCGTGGCAGATCTGCCCGCCTTGCTCGCGCGGCTTCGTACCAATCCGGCCGAGGCGCGGTATGGCAGTGTCGGCATCGGTTCCCGCACCCATTTGGCGGCGGCAAGCCTGCTGCGGCGCGCCGGTATCGCAGGGGAGCATATCCCCTATCGCGGCGGGGCGGATCAGATGGCGGGGTTGTTGCGTGGTGATGTGCCCTTCGGCTTTACCTCGCTTGCGCTGGCCACGCCTTTGATCCGGGACGGCAAGGCCCGCGCCCTTGGGCTTTCCGCGCCTATGCGCAGCCCGGTCTTCCCGGCGCTGCCGACCATCAGCGAACAGGGTTTTGCGGGGTTTCAGATGGGCGATTGGCTTGGGCTTTTGGCGCCCGCCGCCACCCCGGCGCCGGTGATTGCCCGCTTGGCCGCCGCCGCCAAGGATTCGGTGGAACAGCCGGCCTTGGCACCCCGGCTGGAAGCGCTTGGCCTGACGCCTGCCGCAGATGGCCCCGAAGCCTTCGCCCGATTCCTGGCCGCCGAGCGGGCTGAAATGCGGGAATTGATCGCGGCCGAGGGGATCAGGCTGGACTGAGGGCCGCTTCAGGCGCGGGTAATCCCGCCCAGCGGTGCGGCTTCTGCGCTATTCGGGAAGGCAGCCTCAACCGCCGGCCTAGGCAGGCGCAGATGATCCCTGAGCAAGCCCTTGGCCAGGCTTCGCATGTCGGTGGTGGGGAAAAGATCACGATTCTGGAATAGGTTTGCCGCAGCCAACCCAGGCCAATCACCCAGGATACGCCCACCCTGCACCGCACCGCCCAGAATGAAGGCGGCTCCACCCGTCCCATGATCGGTGCCCATGGTCCCATTGACGCGGACGGTACGACCAAATTCCGTCACCACCAGCACTGCGGTGCGCCGCCAGACATCCCCAAGCGCATGCTTCAAGGCCACCAACCCGCCATCCAATTGGGAGAGCGGCGCATTGAGCCGCGCCGCCTGTTGTGCATGCGTGTCCCAGCCCCCCAGTTCAAAAGCCGCAACACTTGGGCCCGAAGGTACTGCCATTAACTGGCCCGCCGCCCTCGCCAAAATGGCAAATTGCCCCTCCGGTGAAGGGCGCTGGCGCGCAGCATCGCCCAAGGTTTCCAGCACATAGCCCCGCGCTGCGATGCCATCGCGCAAGCTTGGGCCAAGCACCGTATCGCGCGCAGCCAAATCCAGGATGCGCGCCAGAAGATCAGGCGGCACTTCCGCCGTGCCACGCGGCACGAAATTGTCAACGCGCGCCCCGCCCCGGAGCAGCAGGGGCGTATTTGTGCCAACCGCCAGGCCGGCCGCACGCCCGACGGGCGGTGTAGGCATGGCTGACAAAGCGCGGTTGAGCCAGCCGCTGGAAAGGCGCTGTTCAGCGCCACTTTCCAGAAAATCCTGGGCGTCGAAATGGCTTCTGCTGCGCCAAGGCCCGGCCACGGCTTGCAGAATCAGCGCCTCATTTTCGCGAAACATGGCGTGGATGCCGGCAAGGCGCGGATGCAGGCCAAAGCGCCCGCCCAGGTCCAAAAGCCCGTCTTCCTGGCCAGGTTCCGGCAACATCAACGGGCCGCGCAAATCCGCAAAACCTGGTTCCGCATAGGATTGTACCGCGTAAAGCCCATCCAACCCGCCCCGTAGCAGCACAACAACCAGCCGGGCCGGGCCCGGCGCCTCTGCAAAGGCAAGGCGCACCCCCGGCAAAGCAATGCTGGCGCCCAGGCCAAGCAGCAGGGACCGACGACCAATCGGGGGAAGATGCGGCTTGGTCATCGGCGCTGAAACTCCGGGCTCGTCAGAACAAGCGTCAACGCCTCACGCGCGGAGCCGGCGCGTAAGGCAGCCCGCAATGTCTGCGGAAGGATCAGCGGCCCCATGACGGCCTCGGCCAGGGCTGCTGCATCGCGGCCCGCGCCCCGCCCGGCCTGACCATGCGCCCATTCAACGCGCCGCAATATCGCCTCAGGCGCCGCCCAATCCGCCATTTGATCCGGCCAACCATTCGGCGCCCGCGCATTCCAGATCGGCTGGCCCAGAAACTGGGAAGCGTTGATCAGTCCCTCAGTCACCTGTGCAGGCGCTTCAAGGGCACGCAATACAGCAATGGCGTAGTCCAACGGCAGGCGGAGCTTGGATAATGGCGGCTTCCAGACGGCATCCAGCGTCACCAGATGCCGCGCCACCGCGCCCAAATCGCCCTGCGTATCCTGTAGTACGGCAAAAAGGGCCTCAATCGTTTCTGGCGGGGGGCTGTCGGCGACGAAATGAATCGCCAAACGCCGCGCCAGATGCCGATAGGTCGCCTCATGATCGGCAAGCCAGGCAACGGCAGCGAGCCCGCCTGCCTCACCTTCCGGAAATTCCTGCCCCATCAGCGTTTTGGGGCCGGGTTCATGGGCAGCGGCACGGAACACAAAGCCATGGGGCGGGCGCATCGCGGTGAAGGACCAGCCGGTCAGGCTTCGGGCAAAGCTGGTGACATCAGCTTGCGTGTAGCCTACAGCCGGCGTCAGCGTGTGAAGTTCCAGAATTTCACGCGCAAGATTTTCATTGAGGCCACCTGGGCGGGTTTGGGCCGCGCGGCTATTCGGCCCGATGGAGGCTTGGTTATCCAGATAGGCGATCATGGCCGGGTGGCGCACTGCGGCAAGCAGCATATCCGCGAAATGCCCTGTCACATGTGGGCGGATGGCTTCACGGATGAAATGCCCGGTGAAATAGGGCACTTTGCCACGCGCCACGGTGAAATGATTGGCCCAGAATTGCACGAGCCTTTCGCGAAACGGCGACGCGCTGGTGATGGCTTCTGCAAGGAAGGCGTTGGCTTCAACCCGCCAGAGCCGCGCCTGATGAGGGCGACCCTGCCCCTGGCGCGCCGATTCCGCATCTTCTTCCATCATCTGGCCGATCGCCGGCAGATCAGGAAGACCGGCCTGGGTGATTTGCGGGGCGGCCGTTGCCGTCAATTCCGCGACTAGCGCAGCCTGCGGGTCGGCGGGCAAGGGCTCCCAGGGACGGCGCCCGTGGCCGAAGCGGATGGCGGCGATGAAAGGCTCTGGCCTCATGGTCCTTTATTAGCGCCATTTTCTCGGCTGAGGGGCAACAAAGCGCCGCCAGAGTTGAATAAAGCCTGACGCCCCGCCCCTTTGCGCTTGCAAACCGCGCCCGAACATCGCAGATAGCGGCCACCATAGACTAATCCCTGAACCCTTATGGCGGGCGGCGTCCGGCGAAAGCCGGGGCGGGCGTCCGGCTTTTGCTTATGGAGGCCCACCGTGGCGCGTACCCCGTTAGACCGCATCCGCAATATCGGCATCACCGCGCATATTGACGCGGGCAAGACCACCACGACGGAACGCATCCTGTATTACACCGGCAAGTCCCACAAGATCGGTGAAGTGCATGAAGGCAATACCACCACCGATTACATGGACCAGGAACGTGAGCGGGGCATCACCATCACCTCCGCCGCCGTGACCGCCGTGTGGAATGACCACCGCATCAACATCATTGATACGCCTGGCCATATTGACTTCAACATTGAAGTGAACCGGTCCTTGCGCGTGCTGGATGGCGCGATCTTCATCATTGAAGGTGTCGCCGGCGTGCAGCCGCAGTCCGAGACCAATTGGCGCCTGGCTGACCGCTACAATGTGCCGCGCATCATCTTCATCAACAAGCTTGACCGTACCGGCGCCGATTTCTATCGCGCCGCCGAAACGCTGACGGAAAAGCTCGGCATCAATTGGGTTGCGCTGCAATTGCCGATCGGCATTGAAGACACCTTCCAGGGCATTGTTGACCTGGTCGAAATGAAGGCGCTGATCTGGGAAGGCGATGAACTGGGCGCCAAGTATCATGAAGCGCCGATCCCCGCCGATTTGGCTGATAAGGTCACCGAATATCGCCAGAAGCTGCTCGATACCGTTGTCGGCATTGATGAAACGGCGATGGAAGAATATTTCGACAAGGGCGATGTGAGCGTTGAGACGCTCAAGCGCTGCATCAAGCGCGGCACCATCTCGGGCGAATTCCGCCCGGTGCTGTGTGGCACTGCCTTCAAGAACAAGGGCGTGCAGCCTTTGCTGGATGCCGTGATTGAATACCTGCCCTCCCCGATTGACCGTGAAGGCATCAAGGTTGCGCCGGAAGAAGGCCAGGATGAAACCGCCGAACGCCGCGTGATCCCCGCCAATGAAGATGAGCCTTTCGCTGGCCTCGCCTTCAAGATCATCAATGACAAATACGGCAACCTGACCTTTGTGCGCGTCTATCGCGGCGTGCTGCGCTCAGGTGACCAGGTGCAGAACACCACCAAGGGCCACAAGGAACGTGTGGGCCGCATGTTCCAGATGCACGCCGATAAGCGCGAAGAAATCAAGGAAGTCTTCGCGGGTGATATCGCGGCTTTCGTGGGCCTGAAGGATACCGGCACGGGTGACACGCTTGCCGCGCAGGAAGATGCGGTGATCCTGGAACGCATGGCCTTCCCGGTGCCCGTGATTGACATCTCGGTCGAGCCGAAAACCAAGGAAGGGGTCGAGAAGATGACCCTTGGCTTGCAGAAGCTGGCCGGGGAAGATCCGTCACTGCGCCTGCGTACCGATCAGGAAACCGGCCAGACCATTCTTTCCGGCATGGGCGAATTGCACCTGGAAATCATCATTGACCGCCTGAAGCGCGAATATGGTGTGGATGCGAATATCGGCGCGCCGCAGGTGGCCTATCGTGAAACCATCTCCAAGGCGCATACCGAAACCTATACCCACAAGAAGCAATCGGGCGGTTCGGGCCAATACGCTGAAGTGAAGATCATCTTCGAACCGAAGGAACGGAACGAGGGTATCGAATTCGTCAATGGCGTTGTTGGTGGTTCCGTGCCGCGCGAATACATCCCGGCCGTGGAAAAGGGCATCAAGGTGCAGGCCGATACCGGCGTGCTGGCCGGCTTCCCGACCGTGGACTTCAAATACAGCCTGGTGGATGGCAAGTACCACGACGTCGACTCAAGCGCGCTGGCGTTTGAAATCGCCGCCAAGGCTTGCTTCCGCGAAGGCATGAAGAAGGCCGGTCCGGTGATCCTGGAGCCGATCATGGATGTGGAAGTGACCACGCCATCCGATCACGTGGGCGATGTGGTGGGCGATTTGAATCGCCGCCGCGGCGTCATCCAAAGTCAGGATATGGCGGGCACCAGCGTTATCGTGCGCGCGCATGTGCCGCTGAAGGAAATGTTCGGCTATATTTCGAACCTGCGCGGCATGACGAAGGGGCGCGCTTCCTTCTCCATGCAGTTCCACCACTACGATCCCGTGCCGCGCAATATCGCGGATGAGATCATGGCGAAGTCGGCGTAATTCACGCCTGATTTTGGGTCAGCAAAACGGCGCGGGGCCTTCCCGCGCCGCTTTTGTTTGGGGATTGGGCGGGCTACCCTGCCGCCGCCAATACCTCCGCCGCTGCGCGCAACAACACCCCATCGCGGCGCCAGAGCGCTTCCAGCACACGGAAATGATCCGCCTCTGGCACTGGGATTAGCGCGCCGGGTGCCTGCGCCTCCGCACGGTGGCGATGAAACACACGGCTTTGCCGGCGCAGTTCCGGCAATTCCCGCGCGCCATAGGCAATGGCGATCGGCTTTTGCACGATAGGCCGGCGGATCGGCGAATGCGCCGCAATTTCCGCGGCCGTCAAATGCAGCTTGTCGTTCAAATTGGTCTCGGCAATCGGCGCCAATTCATAAATGCCAGACATGGCAAGCGCGCCAACCACCAAGGGATGTTCCGCCGCCAGCGCCGCCAAATGCCCACCTGCCGACCAGCCGGAAGCAACCACCTTGCCCGCCACGCCATGCGCCTTCCCATGCGCGCCGAGCCAATCCAGCGCGGCGTGGATTTCAGCCACGATGCGCGTCATGAATGCTTCAGGCGCCAGCGTATAGCCGCAAATCCCAACCGACCATCCGGCAGCCAAGGCGCCTTCGGCCATGATGGCGAAATCTTCCCGCCGATTGCGCTGCCAATAGCCGCCATGGATGAACACCAGGCAGGGCGCATCGGCACGCGCGGCGGGGTAGAGATCCCATTGTTCCCGCGCGCCACTGCCAAAAGGCAGATCAAGATGCCCAGTATGCTTGGCGCGAAACGCCTCAGACAGCGCATTGCGATTGGCGACCTGCGCGGCGCTATCCGCCACGCCGGCCAGATTGTCATAAGCCGAATCGCGCGCGGCCTGGGTCCAGCCGGCCCAGCCTTCGGGCGTGGCATAGGGGCTTGTCATGGCTTGATCACTCCAATGGGTGCGCCGGCAAGAAAGGCATTGGTCGCTGCTACTGCCACTTCGTAATAGGTGCGGTAATTCTGTTCCGTGACATAGCCCAGATGCGGCGTCAGCACGGTATTGGGTGCGCTCAGGATCGGGTGATCCGCGGGCATGGGTTCGATATCAAAAACATCCAAGCCAGCGCCGGCGATGCGCCCTTCCTGCAATGCCGCAATCATCGCGGCTTGTTCAATCAGCGGGCCACGGCTTGTGTTCACGATAAAGGCGCTTTGCTTCATCAAGGCCAGATCAGGCGCGGTAATGGTGTTGCGCGACCGATCGGACAGAATCAAATGCAGCGTCACCACATCGGCTTCTCGCAGCAAAGTCGCCTTGTCCACACGTGTTGCGCCAATTTCAAGGGCGCGTTCATCGGTCAGGTTGGTGGACCAGGCCAGCACCTTCATGCCGAAGGCCTGGCCGATTTTGGCGACGCGCCCGCCAAGCTTGCCAAGGCCGATCACGCCAAGTGTTTTGCCTTCCAGCCCCAGGCCGATATGTGTCTGCCAACGCCCGGCGCGCAGCGCTTCCTG
>CAMCHA010000131.1 GCA_945874515.1 Asaia bogorensis | reverse complement strand
CGACAACCTGCGCGGAAAGCGCTTCCGGCAGGCCTGGTGCGCGCAGCTTCAAAATGGCGCGTTCGCGCGCCGCATCAGGGTAATCCACCCAATGGTAAAGGCAGCGCCGGCGCACCGCATCATGCACTTCGCGCGTGCGGTTCGATGTGATGATGACAACGGGCGGGGTTGTTGCTTTGACTGTGCCAAGTTCAGGAATCGTGATCTGGAAATCAGCGAGGATTTCCAGCAGAAACGCCTCAAAAGGTTCATCCGCGCGATCAAGTTCATCAATCAGCAGCACGGCGGGGCTGCCTTCCAAAGCATCCAGCAAGGGGCGCGGCTGGAGGAATTTCCGGTCATAAATGCCGCGTTCCAGCGCGGTGTGATCGGCTGCGCCCGATGCTTCGGCAAGGCGTATCGCCATCAATTGCCGTGCGTGATTCCATTCATAGGCGGCAGCGGAAATATCCATGCCGTCATAGCATTGCAGGCGCACCAGCCGGCGCGGCAGGCGCGCGGCCAGCACTTTCGCGATTTCCGTCTTGCCCGTGCCCGGTTCGCCTTCCAGGAAAAGTGGCCTGCCCATGGTCAGCGCCAAATGGATGGTGGTGGCCAGTGCGCGGTCAGCGACATAGCCCCCTGAAGCGAGGAGCGCCTGAGTCTCCCCAACGCTGGCGGGCAGGCTCACTTGAACATCAACGCGACAATAACCAGCCAGATCGCGCCCCCCACCCAGGCAAGCAGCGGAATGCCAAGCGGCGCTTCCGGCAGCAGATCAAAGATTGAAATGCTGGCTCCGGCCACAGGCGGGGCGGGCAAGGGGCTGGGGGCAGGGGCAGCGCCTGCTACTGCTGCGGCGGGCACCGGTTCGGCGGCCATCACGGCGGCAGCGAAACGGTCAAAGAATTGATCGGACATTTGCTTGGCCGTCGCATCAATCAGCCGCGCACCAAGCTGCGCCATTTTGCCACCGACCTGCGCTTTTACCGCGAATTTCAGCAAAGTCTCATTGGGGCCTACTTCTTCAAGCGCGACATCAGCGCCGCCCTTGGCAAAGCCCATGGGCCCCCCGTTACCTTCACCGGAGATTGTGTAGGAAGCCGGCGCCTGGATATTTTCCAGCTTCACCTTGCCGCCGAATTTCGCCGCCATGGGGCCGATCTTGATAGATACCTTGGCTTCAAACGCGTCATCAGCGGTTTTGGTCACGCTTTCGCAGCCGGGAATCGCGGCCTTCAGCATTTCGGGGTCGTTCAGCGCGTCCCAGACGCGCTGGCGGGGCGCGGGGATGCGGCGCTCGCCGTTCATTTCCATGGGGTGATCTCCTACCTTCCCCCAAACTAGGGGCGCAAAGCCATGGGGGAAAGGGGGCGCCCCCTTGTGGCGGGGGAGATCATCCGGCAAGCACGGTTCAAATGGGCGAAAGCCCGCAAATCTTGAGGGATGCCCCGGCCCATGAAGGCGACCCGCTTCGCCCTGATGCTGTTCTTGGCGCTGAGCCTGCCGGCCGAAGCCGCTGGGGGTTCGGGCGCGGGAATGAGCCTGGCTTGGGGCCTGCCTTTCGCGGGGCTGCTGCTTTCCATCGCACTGATGCCGCTGCTGGCGGGGCCGATCTGGCATCATCATTACGGCAAGATCGCCGCCGGATGGGCGTTGCTGCTGGTGCTGCCCTTTGCCGTGGCTTTCGGGCCTGGCGTTGCTGCCTCAGAGGTCTGGCATATCCTGTTGCAGGAATACCTGCCCTTCATCGCCCTGCTGTTGGCGCTTTACGTGACCGGCGGCGGCGTGCTGGTGAAGGGCACGCTGATCGGCACGCCGGCCACCAATACCGCACTGCTCGCCTTCGGCACTGTGATCGCGAGTGTGATGGGCACCACGGGTGCTTCCATGCTGCTGATCCGCCCGGTGCTGCGCGCCAATTCCTTCCGTCAGCGCAAGACCCATACCTTCGTGTTTTTCATTTTCCTGGTCAGCAATATTGGTGGGTCGCTCTCGCCGCTGGGGGACCCGCCGCTTTATCTGGGCTTTCTGAAGGGCGTATCCTTCTTCTGGACCACGACGCATCTTTTCGGTGAATTCCTGTTCTGCGCGGTACTGCTGCTTGCGGCCTATTACCTGCTGGATAGCTGGGCCTGGGCGCGCGATAAGCCGACGCCGCCCGCCATCGAAAAGCGCGAGAGCTTTTCCATCGAAGGCTATGCCAATCTGTGGCTGATTGGCGCGGTAGTGCTGATGGTGCTGGCGCAGGGCTATTGGCGCCCGGGCGATGTTGCCCTGTTCGGCGAAAAGATAGGGCTTGAACGGCTGGTCGGCGTGGCTGTGTTTGTTGGCATTGCAGCCATTTCCATGTGGGTCACGCCGCGGCAATTGCGCGATGATAATGGCTTCGCCTGGGGTGCCATTGCCGAAGTGGCCAAGCTTTTCGCGGCCATTTTCGTCACCATGGCCCCCGTGCTGGCCATTTTGCGTGCCGGTACGGCGGGGGCGGCGGCGCCCTTAGTGGCGCTGACTTCCGGCGCGGGCGGGGAGCCGATTCCATGGGTCTATTTCTGGCTGTCCGGGGTGCTGTCTTCCTTCCTGGATAACGCGCCGACATATCTGGTATTCTTCAACCTGGCCGGCGGCGATCCCGCGCATCTGATGGCCGAAGGCGCGCTGACCCTGGCGGCGATTTCCTGTGGCGCGGTCTTCATGGGGGCCAATTCCTATATCGGCAATGCGCCGAATTTCATGGTCAAGGCGATTGTGGAAGAACAGGGTGTGCGCATGCCATCCTTCTTCGGCTATTGCGCCTGGGCCTTTGTCGTCTTGATTCCGCTTTTCGTGCTGGTGACATTCATTTTCTTCTGAGGAAATAGCTATGCCTTACATAATCGCCGATGATCTGCCCGATGAACCCGCTGGTGTGCGCTTCCGCCGCCTGCTGGACCGCCCTCAAATCCTGCAAATGCCGGGCGCGCATCTGGGCATCGCCGCTTTGCTCGCGAAAAAGGCGGGGTTTGAGGCGCTGTACATGTCGGGTGCTGCCATGTCCGCCACCATGGGCTTGCCTGATCTTGGCATGATCACGGTGGATGATGTGTCCTGGCATGTGCGCCAGGTGGTGCGCGCTTCCGGCCTGCCGGTGCTGGTGGATGGCGATACCGGCTATGGTGAGGCGCTTAATGTCATGCACATGGTGCGCTGCTTTGAAGAAGCGGGTGCCGGCGCGGTGCATTTGGAAGACCAATTGCTGCCCAAGAAATGCGGCCATTTGAACGACAAGAAATTGGCCCCGGTGGATGAAATGTCGGCCAAGGTCGCCGCTGCCCGGAAGGCTAGGCGCAATCTGGTGATCATCGCTCGCACCGATGCGGTCGCGAATGAAGGCATGGATGCCGCCGTTGATCGTGCCAAGCGCTATCTGGAAGCCGGCGCGGATGCGATTTTCCCTGAAGCGCTGACAACCGCTGAGATGTTTCGCGAATTCGCCGCCCGCATGCCGGGCGTGAAGCTTTTGGCCAATATGACCGAATTTGGCCGTACGCCGTTTTTCACCGCCACTGAATTCCAGCAAATGGGCTACGCCATGGTGATCTGGCCCGTCAGCCATTTGCGCATCGCCGCGCGCGCCATGGAAGACCTGTACAGCGCGATCAAATCCGATGGCGGCACGCATAACATGGCCGGGCGGATGCAAACCCGCGCCCAGCTTTATGAGACGATTGGCTATCATGCCTATGAAGCGCTCGATGCCAGCCTGGTGCGGACCATTGTGCCGGAAGGCATGCCGCAAAATTGAGGATTTGGGACGTGGGAGACTACACCGTCGCTGGTGACTTGGAAGCTCGCGCGGAGGGTGCTTTGGTTACCTTCGCGCCGGCATGCTTGGTGTTGAGTGGGCGCGCCTTAGGGACAAAGGACTGACGCGGTACGACCATAGGCACAAAGGGATACATTGAAAGCACGATATCCTTTGAGCCCGGCCGGTTCGTGCGGTCATGTTCGGTCGGGTAGAATGTCTTATTCGGTTTACGGGAGATCAGATCGGACCTCACATATGTAGCCTCTAATACGTTCGGCAGGACTACTCCCGCTGGACGCCTAAGGCCACCATAGACATTCGCGTGCACATGGCAGAGGGTGAAGCGTTCATTGAGGCGTTGTAGAGCCGCGCGTATCTGGGCAGTAAAACTGTCGCGTTTCAGATTTTCCAGCCAGTGAAATTCAACGACAATCTGCTCAAATGCATCCATTGCCTTATCTGGTAATGCGGCGATGATATCCCATTCACCCCCTTCGATATCCATTTTGAGGATGACATCGCGGCGGCTGGCCAACCTATACCGCCGCAGATGAGCCAAGACCGTATCCAATTTGCTTTCTGGATCAGCCTTCGCTGCGACGCCTTCGCGGATGAAAACGCAGCCTTTAGGCAGTACACCGCACGGCCCATCGACCGTGTGATCGAACATGAAGACGCGATGGCCCCGCCGCGCGAGATCAAAGTCAAAGCTTGAGTCTAGACCGACCCCATAGCTAAGGACTGGCTGTTCAGACCGGAGCCGGTCGAGCAACACATAGCCCCCATCGCTGTCTCCACCAACCCTAAGCTTGCTGCAGCCAATGATATCCCAAGGTGTTAGGAGTGACAGCGTGCCAAGGACGCTGAAGGTATTTGCGGGGAAATTTATTTCGGTAGTATTCAGTACCATTTGGACGGCCTCATCGTAAAGGGCAGAGCGGCTTGCGGCTTCGGACGATTTCGCCATTCCATGAGGCTCGCCCGTCTCCGAAAGCCAGATGATACAAGAGATGGTTATCGGTTCTTGAAAGCAATACCACAAGTTATGGCAACAGAGTTCTGCTTGAGAAAAGCAGAGTAACCTGCCTTTCCGTCCCGAGCCATGATCTGTCACAAAGTGTTGAGTGGAGCTCCCATCAACAGTGTTAAATGTGACGCTCTCGGGCCTGCAATAGCCCCGGGGGCTCAAGAAGCCATCCCATCTCTTGAAAGAAAGCAAAGTCAGGTGAGCCATCAGCTTGCCAATCCTGGCGCCTGCGCAACACCGGTCGCGCCGTTGCCGGGATGATTGAGGGCATCGCCGATGATAGCTACCTGCTTCTCCGCCGAAGCGCGGTTCAAGTGTGGTCCCTGGCACCGGGCAGCCGATCGGTCAGGCCCTCAGCTCCATGGGTCTTGGGGTTTTGGCGGATCTTCGGTGAAATCCTGCCCAGAATAGGCCACTGCCTAGCGGGTGCGGGTGACACAAGGGAGAACTTTGGCGATGTCTAGCGACGACAGCCAACGTCGTGCTTCCTTGTCTTTCGTGTTCCATGTTTTTGTGGAAATGTTATCAGATCCGAGTTGGTGCGCTCCCGCCACTGCGAACCGGGCACGCAGACCTTTACGGTCGGCCACTGGTTATGTCGGTGGCCTCTATCGGGAGATTATTGTAGCTGGAAAATCATGGCTTGTAGAATTTTCTAAAAAACCCCGAGCGCAACTCGGCCTAACTCCCAATTTTTTTGCGCTCCGGTCCCTTTACTTTCCCCTGGCCCGACGCCGGGGCGTCTGCTTCTTGCGAAGACACGGCATCCCGTTAGGCCGCAGCAGGTTTAGCGCGGCTTCAAGTTTGGCTGTTTTGTTGGCTCTCTACCTCTGAACCTGGGCAATGAAGGGACAAAATCATGAGTTCAACTGCGCTCAGCGTGCCTTACGGCGGCGGTTGCTCATGTCCTATTGAGCCGCTACCCGCTTCACGGCCCGATGTGCCGGGCCGGTCGTCAAACAGGCAAGTTCCTGCCTTATCCCCCGCGCCCGGAAAAGGCGTTGAAGGTTTGCAGCGTGTAAGTGTCCTTCACGCCGGGCACGGTCTGGATAGTCTCCACCACGAAAAGCCCGATATCGCGATCCGCTTCCAGGTAGAATTTCCCGAGCAGATCATATTGGCCGGAAATGGAATGCATTTCAGAAAGCTCCGGAATGCCATCGGCCATCTCGCGCGCCACGCGATAGGCTTGGCCCATTTCGCATTTGATCATGATGAATACGGCGCGCATGGCCTTGGCCCTCCTGCAATCGCCTTCATGCTAGAGTATTTGCAAGCCAAGTGGAATCACTTGGTGACGCGCAAAATACCATCAAACAAAGGTATAGTGGGGTCCCGTAAGCCAAGGTGACCGGAAGCCACGCTAATTTTTATCATCCGTCGAAGGGGCACTTCTGCCAAACCGCGCGATCACCTCATCCGCTGTCACGACCTCCGCGTATTGCTTGTCGAGAATGGCCAAGGTCAGGTCATGAACGGTTTCGGCGGTCCAGGATTTGCCACCAGTGCCTGCCACCGGCACGGCGGTCGTTGCGTCCGATGGCAGGATGATGCGGTAGCCAAGCGCCTTGCCGGCCCGAACAGTGGCATCCATGCTGTTGTGAATGACAACGCCCGTCAGCACGAACTGGTTAGCCCGCATGTCGCGGAGAACCCGGTCAAGCTCCGTTCCGATGAAGGCGCAGTTTTGCTGCTTGACGATAACCGGCTCCCCCGCAATGGGCGCGACCTCTGTCTTGATGCCGTTCCATGGGCCGTGGGTATGATAGCTTGACGACGGTATTGGCTCGTCATGCTTGATGTGAAGCACGCGCCATCCGTTCTTTCGCCAATGCGCCAGAAGACGCATAATCACCGCCAAATATCCAGGGTTGTTCTTGCCATTCCAGACGGGCTGGTCGATGGCGTCCTGGACATCGAGGATAATGAGGGGCGGAGGGGCAGGACGGGCGTTCATGCTCGGCAATACCTTTCTCAACAGACAGTCCCCATTGGCCCGCCGTCTCAGCGAATGATTGCCTGACGCTGCCCCAGCTTCAAGCGTGTTTCGCCTCGGATGGCGGCACCTGTCGCGCAGATGCCCGGTTTCGGGCGAAACGTTGCGCCTTGGCAGGCAGGTTAATTTGCAAAGCGAGTGGCATTATGACTAAGTTTTAGGCGAAAAATCGCCCAAAAGCCGGTCGGGTGCCCTCTCCAGGCGGCATAGGGTTTGCTTATCAAGGATCATGGTATTGCCCCCTCCTGCCCCAGATCGCGGCGGCGCCGCTCAGCCTCTGCTCGAAAC
>CAMCHA010000130.1 GCA_945874515.1 Asaia bogorensis | reverse complement strand
GCGCCGGCGCCGCACCACGATAAGGCACATGCGTCAATTCCGTGCCCGTGCGCAGCATGAACAGCACACCAAGCATGTGATTGGCGCCCCCCGCCCCGGCGGATCCATAATTCAGCTTGCCAGGATTGGACTTCGCATAGGCGATCAATTCTTGGATGTTGCGTATCGGCAAGCCGGGATGAACACAGACAATCGCGGTACCGATAGAGAAAGTCGCGATATGGGTGAAATCATCCACGCCTTCATAGCCTGGCGTGCGAAACAGTAAGGGCGCGCCAAGATGGGAAGATGGGCTCGCCATCATGACCGTATAGCCATCTGGTGCCGCTTGAGCGACATGGGCAGTACCAACGGTACCGCCAGCACCGCTGCGATTATCCACCACTACTGGGCTGCCCAGCGCCTTCTGCAAAACTTCGGCCTGCAGGCGCCCCGAAATATCGCTTGCTCCGCCAGGCGGATAAGGCACCACCAACCGTATCGGCCGATTGGGCCAGGCTGATTGCGCCGAAGCGCTTCGAAGCTTCAGCAATCCAGGCAGCGCCAATGCGCTGGCAGCGAATAAACGACGTCCCAAACGCACGGCCCGATCTCTCCTCATCTCAAATTGAAGCTCTCAACGCCGATCCGCCGCTTCCGTCCCGTAGCCGCGGCCATAGCGCTTCTCCAGGCGTCTTTGCACAAAATCCCAAGCGGTTGTCATAGCCAGATAATAAAGCGCCGCCACCATGAAAAGTTCCAGCACCAGAAAGCGTTCCTGGATGAGTATCTGCGTCCGGCGCAGCAATTCCTCCATGCTAATCACACTGGCAACGGAGGTCGTCTTGAGCAACCCATTCACCGAATTGCCAAGCGGCGGGATGATGATCCGCAGCGCCTGCGGCCAGATCACCAAGCGAAATACCTGAATACGTCTGAGCCCAAGCGCCAGCGCCGCTTCGCGCTGGCCGCGCGCCACTGCAAGAATGCCGGCGCGTACCGTTTCACTCAAATAGGCGGCCTCATTCAAGGCTAGGCCAAGCAGTGCGGCCTGCACCACCGAAAAACGCAAACCGAACAGCGGCAGACCAGTATAGATGATCAGCAATTGCACCAGCAGTGGTGTGCCGCGAAACACCCAGCAGTAAAATGCTGCAATGCCGGAAAGTACCGGATTGCCGGAAAGCCGCATCAACGCAAGCCCGATGCCAAGCACCAGCCCAACCGAAAGCGAAGCCACCGTCAGCCACAGGGTGGTGACGGCGCCTTCCAGCAGAAACGGGTTCAAAAGATAGTCAAAGAACCCAGACCAGGACCAGATTTGCACGCGTTGCTATCAGGCGCTTATTGCGGTCCGACCACGTCAAGCTTGTCCGTATACATCGAAGCACCATAGCGATCGAATAGCGCCTTCAGGCTGCCATCCGCCTTCATGGCTTCCAGCGCGCCCACCACCGCATCAGCCAGCACACGCGACCGTGTGGCGAAGGAAACCGGTGTCGGGAACAGACCATTCAGCACGCGCGGAAAATCGCCGCGCTGATCATATTCCGCCGCCACACCATCAATGCTGGTGACCGCCTGTACCTGGCCGGCACGTAGCGCCTGATAGGCGACAGCGAAATTGTCAAAGGTACGGATATTCATCGGCTGCAGGCCCTTCGCCTGCAAGGACTGGCTGAGTTCCCGCGTGCGACGTTCTTCAAAACCACCAAGTTCAACCCCCACGGTCTTGCCCGCCAGATCATCCGTGGTGCGGATGTTTTGCGGATTGCCGCGCGGCGCGCTGAAGGAAATCGCCTGGTTTTCGTAGCGCACCATTTGCATCATGCGCGCGCGTTCTTCCGTGTAGAAGATCCCTGTATTGATCAAATCCCAGCGCCGCGCTGCCAAACCGGGGATCATGGCGCTGAATTCAATGCGAATGTATTCGGGTGTCAGGCAAAGCCGGCGCGCGATCTCATTGCCGAGTTCCACACGCATACCGCGCAACTGCCCCTGCGCATCCACGAATTGCAGCGGCGGCAGGGTTGGGTTGGTGGACATCACCAGCGTGCGGGACTTTACCAATTCGCTATCCGCCACCGCCGGCGTGCAAGCGGGCGCCTGAGCCATCGCCGGGGTTGCCACCAGCACCGCCATGGCGGCGAGGATTCCATATCGAAGCATCAATCTTCTCCCTGTTGAGACGCTCATTCCGCGGCGCGCGCTTCGGCGCCGATCAGCCCAATACCCTGCAATACCTGCGCCAAGGCCGGCACATCCTGCGCTGGCAAAGGCAGGCGCGGCGGACGGGGCGGGCCCATATCCATGCCCATCAGCTTGAACCCCGCCTTGGTGCCGGAAACATAACGCGGCCCACCGACCCAGGGCAGCAAGGGCGCCAATTGCTTGTACAAGCCAAGCGCCTTGGGTTGATTGGCTTCAAAGGCCGCCGCATCGAACATTTCCGAAGAAAGCCGCGGTGCCAAATTACTGCACACCGCCACCCAGCCAATGGCGCCGAGCCAGGCACTTTCATAGCCCAGCACGCCCGCGAAAACCTCCATCCGGTCACCGCAAAGGGCGATGATGTCGCGCACACGCGTCACTTCCAGCGTGCTTTCCTTGACGTAGCGGCAATTCGGGATGGTCGACATCCGCGCGAGTGTCGCCGGCAGCATATCCACATTGGATGTCGCGGGGTTGTTATAGACCATGATGGGAATGCCAATCGCATCCGCGACGGTCTTGTAATGGTGAAACAGCTCATCTTCCGTCGGCACGGAATAGAAGGGCGGGATGATCATGACACCATCTGCGCCTTGCGACTCCGCTTCCCGTGAAAGCGCCACCACTTCGCGCGTATCTTCCGCCCCCGTGCCGATCAGCACCGGCACGCGGCCACGCGCGGCGCGGATCACCGTCTCGACAATGCCCTGACGCTCTTCGCGCGAAACCGAGAGGAATTCGCCGGTGGAGCCCAGCGGAATGAGCCCCCTCACCCCTTCGGTGATCTGGTATTCCACCAGGCGTTCCAGCGCCTTGTAATCCACTGCTGCGCCATCGGCGGTAAAGGGCGTGATCAGCACCGTATAGGTGCCGCGAAAAGGCTCACGGGCCATGAGGGGAACTCCCGGGGGTGGACGCGGCCACACCGCGTGCGATGATGGGAGCCTGTTTTGGCGCAAACGGCAAGAGCATGCGGCTGCATCACCCACATATCACCCCGGCGACGGCGCCTATCCGGATCAGCTTCAATGGCGCTTTGGTGGAAGCCCTGCCGGGCGAGAGCATTGCCGCAGCGCTTTCGGCAGCGGGTATTCTGGCGCTGCGCGAAACCCCCAAGGGCACGCAGCGCGGGCTTTGGTGCGGCATGGGCGCCTGTTATGATTGCGTGGTCACAGTGGATGGCAAGGCCAGCCAGCGCGCCTGCATGGTAAAGGTTGCCGATGGCATGGCGATAGAAAGCGCCTTCCCGGCCGAGCCTGCCCCGCTTGGCAGCGCCCCCGCCGAGATTGCTGAACAGCCCTGCGATATCCTGGTGGTCGGCGCCGGCCCCGCCGGGCTTTTCGCCGCCATTGCTGCTGCCGAAGCCGGCGCGCAAGTGGTGGTGGTGGATGAACGTGAAGCACCCGGCGGGCAATATCTGAAGCCGCTTGCCAGCAGCCACAGCCATGCCGCGCCGGATGCGCAATTCCGCCAGGGCAGCGCGCTTTTTGCTCGAGCGCGGGAAGCAGGGATTCGCTTCCATTATGGTGCCACGGTTTGGGGCGGCTTTGCGCCCAACGAAATCGCAGCACTTGTCGAAGGTGCTGCCATTACTTTCCGTCCGCGTCGGCTGATCCTGGCCCCCGGGGCGCATGAACGCCCGGTGCCGGTGCCGGGCTGGACTCTGCCGGGTGTGATGACGACCGGCGCGCTGCAAACGCTTGCACGCGCGCAACGCGTAAGCCCCGCCGAAAGCGCGGTGATTGCGGGCAGCGGGCCGCTCAATCTGCAACTTGCGTGTGAATTACTGGCCGGCGGCGTGCGTGTTGCCGCCGTGGTGGAAGCGGCCCCCGCGCCCGCGCTTGGCGCTTGGCGCGATGTGCTGCGCCTCACGCGCGCCGCGCCTGATCTCGCCTGGGATGGGCTCCGCTATCTGGCGATACTGAAACGCGCCGGTGTGCCGCTTTACTGGGGCAGCGAGATCATCGCGTGTGAAGGTAGCGCGCGTTTCGAAGCGCTTCGTATCAGCACACCGCAAGGAGAGAAGCGGATCGCTGCCGGCGTTGCCGCGCTCAACCTTGGCTTTCAATCGGAAACCGGGCTGGCGCGCGCCTTGGGCTGCACGCAGCGCTTCGCGGCCGATGGTCCAGGCGCCGGCTTGGGGCGGTTGGAAACCGTGACTGATGCGGTGGGGCGCAGCAATATTGCCGAGGTTTTCGCGATTGGCGATGGCGCGGCGATTGGCGGCGCGCGGGTTGCCCTGGCGCGCGGGCGCCTGGCCGGCTTGGCGGCAGCGCGTGATCTTGGCTTTGGCGTGGGCGATGATGCGACAACGCGCGATGCGCTGGCGCATGCCGAGGCATTCCAGCGTGCTTTATGGCGCATCTACGCCGCGCCAGCTTTCGATCCTGCACGTATTGCGGATGAGACCATCCTCTGCCGGTGTGAGGAAGTGTGCGCCGGAGAAATCCGTGCAGCAATCAGCTGTGGCGCGGCTTCGCTGCCTGCCATCAAGAAGGAAACACGCGCCGGCATGGGGCGCTGCCAGGGGCGCATGTGTGGCGCGACTTTGGCGCGCATGGTGGGCGTTGCGGCGCAAGAAGCAGATTTTGCCGCACCGCGTGCGCCGATCAAACCCATCCCGGCGGCCTTGTTGCGACTTGAAGTGCCGGAATGGGGCGAAACGCCGGTGATTGCGTCACCTGCGCCCATCGCCTGGAAAACCGGCGCCGCCACCGCGCCGCAAATCGCGCGGCAATGCGATGTGCTGGTGATTGGCGGTGGCGTGGTCGGGCTTTCCACCGCGCTCTATCTGGCGCGTGAGGGCGTGGATGTATTTGTAGCGGAACGCGGAGAGCCCGGCCTTGCCGCCAGCACCGCCAATGCCGGCAGCCTGCATGTGCAGCTTCTCTCCTATGATTTCGGTGACAAGGCTGAGGCGCTTGGCACCGCTGGCCCGGCGGTGGCCACCTTGCCACTTGGGCCACGTTCCATAGCACTTTGGCGAGAGATTGCGCGCGATGCGGGTGAGGCCTGCGGTATCCGCACCGAAGGCGGGCTGATGCTGGCGGAAACGCCCGAGGAATTGGCCTGGCTACGCGGCAAAATTGAAGTCGAACGTAGTGCAGGCATCGAGAATCACGTGATCGGCGCGAATGAATTGCGCGATCTAGCGCCTTATCTGGCGCATCGTTTTGCCGGAGCGGCCTTCTGCCCCGCTGAGGGCCAGATTGATCCTTTGCGCGGTACGGCAGCGCTATTGCAGCTGGCCAAGCGCGCTGGGGCACGCATGGAAAGCGGCCTGGAAGTGCAGGCGATTGCGCGTGAAGGCAGTGGCTATCTGGTGAGTACGGCGCAGGGACCAATTCGGGCCGGGCGCGTTGTGGTCGCGGCCGGTCCTTGGTCTGGCCATATCGCAGCGCTTGCGGGCGCGAAGCTGCCAGTGGGTGGCCTGGTGCAGCAGGTGATCGCGACGGAGGCCATGGCGCCGATCATCCCGCATCTGGTAGCCCATGCCGGGCGGCATCTTTCACTGAAGCAAGGACCGCATGGGCATTTGCTGATTGGCGGCGGCTGGCCCGGCGCGTATGATCCTGCCACCGGGGCCACGCGCAATCTTCGGAATAATATTCAAGGAAATCTTTGGATCGCAGGGCATGTTGTGCCAGCCGTTGAAGGGTTACATGTGCTCCGCAGTTGGACTGGTATGAATGTGCATATTGATCGCGCACCGATATTGGGTGAGGTGCCTGGCCTGCCTGGCTTCTTCGCCGCGGTGACATCTAATGGTTATACGCTCGGGCCGATTGCTGGGCGCATGACGGCGGATGCGGTGCTGGGATTGCAGCAACCTGATTCGGCGTTTTCGGCGGCACGGTTTGGAGGTTAGTGTTTACGATTTAATCGCGTGACACCTTATCCTATCGTGTTGGCCGTCAAATGATTTGAGACAAAGTCGCGGGACTGTGTGACGGAGTATCTGGCCAATCAGTTAGTGCAGTATCTCCGCATTAATCTCACCGATGGCGCGGCGCCCTGCATGGACATCGGACTGTTGGTGGCGGGGCAGTTTTGGCGGCTGCAGCGCGGCACTACTTATGACATTCGCGAAAGCCGCTTCATGCTCGACCGACGCGACCGCAATCCCTACACTGGTGCGGATTTCCCTTCCTCGGCCATCGTGAATCCACGCATGGCCGCCTTTACCCTGCCGGCGCTTTCCACCGCCGAGGCACGCAGCCCGCACAGCGAGATGCTCCGCCGCCTGGGCGCTGCACGTGACACGCTTTGGATCGTGGAACTCACGGACAGCTTGGCGGAACGCAACCGCCGCGCCATCTGGGGTGCGATGAATACACCCGGCGAAGACGCCGCCATCAGCCGGGATAGTCTGCCGCTGGCGTCGCGGGGGTTCAGGGTGGTGGAGAGGGTGTGAGGGGGCGGTTCGATGGCACCGCCGCTTGATGCATCACCAAACGCAGCATAAGGTAGCTGCACGTTCGGAGAATTCCATGGTCAAAACCACGCCCCGCGTTGTCCTTGTAACCGGTGCTGCGGGTGGTATTGGGCGCACGATGGTCGCAGCGCTCCTCTCGGCTGGGCATCGCATTGCTGCACTTGATTATGATGCTAAAGGGCTGAGTGCACTAATGGCTGAGCATAAAAGCCATCCAGGTTTATATACAATTGAAGCCGATCTCTCCACATCAAACGGATGTGAAGCTGGCATGGGCGCTGCCGTTGCTCATTTTGGTCGCGTAGAAGCGGTAGTGAACAATGCGGGCATTGGTGTGTCCAGCCTGCGCCCCGATGCGGAAACCCGCCTGCCTAGCCTTGAAGAGTTAAGCGCGGCTGTCTGGGATCGCTTCTTTGCCATCAACGTCACGGCGCCGATGCTACTGACGCGTGCTGCCG
>CAMCHA010000129.1 GCA_945874515.1 Asaia bogorensis | reverse complement strand
AAGGTTTCCGCCATGGTGCAGATCAATGCCGAGCGTTTCCTTGCCGATCTTCATGAGCTGCGCAAAATCGGCGCCTATAAAACGGGCGTGCATCGCCCGACCTTTTCGCCGCAGGATATGGAAAGCCGCCATTGGCTGATGGAAAGGCTGAGGGAATGCGGGCTGGAAGCCAGTATTGATGGCATTGGCAATGTCTATGGCCGCCACAAGGGGCCTGGGCCGCATTTGCTGGTGGGCAGCCATATTGAAAGCCAGAATTACGCGGGCTGGTTGGATGGCGCGCTTGGTGTCATGGCTGGTGTTGCTTTGGCGCGGGCCGGCCTGCCCGTGGATGTCGCGGCCTTTGCTGATGAGGAAGGGCATTTCGAAGGTGGCTTCCTGGGCAGCCGTTCCATGATTGGCGATTTGACGGAAGCCGAGATTGATCGCAGCCGCAGCCGCAATGATGGGACGCCGCTGCGCGACGCGCTGGCCGCCGCAGGGCTTGCCGGCAAGCCGCGCATGCAATTGGAACCCGGGCGGCATAAGGGTTTCTATGAAATGCATATCGAACAGGGCACGCAGCTTGAAGGACAAGGTCTGCGCGTGGGCGTGGTGATGGGTATTGTTGCCATCTGGCAATGGCGCATTCAGTTCCAGGGCCAACAGGATCATGCCGGCGGCACAACCATGGCGGAACGCAAGGATACCGGGCTTTCCGCCGTGCGGTTGCTGGCCGCGATTGATCAGGAATTCCCGCGCATTTGCGGCCCGCGCAGCACATGGACCACAGGGCGCATCAGCCTTGATCCCGGCGCGCCTTCCATCATCCCTGGCAGCGCGGATGTGCTGTTTCAATTCCGCGATGTTTCTGTGCCAGTGCTGGAACGGATGGAAGCCGGGCTGCGCGCCTTGGTACAGGAAAGCAATCGGCGTGAGAAATGCCCCGCGACGCTGACGCAAATGAGCCGCGCGACGCCCGCGATTTGTGATCCCGCCATGATGGCCGCGCTGGACCAGGCGGCGGAAGCCCATGCGCCGGGCTTGTGGCAGCAAATGCCATCAGGTGCTGGGCATGATGCGCAATATATCGCGCGGCGCATGCCGGCTTCCATGATCTTCGTGCCCTCGATCGGCGGCATCAGCCATCATTGGGCGGAAGACACGAAGGATGAGGATTTGGCGCTGGGCTGTCAGGTTTTGGCCAGCGCCGCTCAGAAGTTTTTGGCAGGATAGGCAGCGCTATTCCAGCTTGATATTCGCTTCGCGAATCACGCGGCCCCATTTTTCGGTTTCGCTGCGCAGGAAGGCTTCGGCCTGCGCTGTGGAATTGGGTTGCACCACCATGGCAAGCTGGGTGTAGCGCGCTGCCACTTCGGGGTCCTGCACCACTTCATTCAACGCTGCATTCAGTTTTTCGATGATGGCGGCCGGCGTGCGGGCGGGGGCCAGGATGCAATTCCATTCATAGGCCTCATAGCCTGGCAGCGTATCGCCAATGGCGGGCAGGTCCGGGAACGCGGCGATGCGACCGCGCCCGGTATGCGCCACGGCGCGCACGCGCCCGCCATGCACGAAGGGCAGAGACACATTCGAATTGCTGAAGAAATAGCCGACCTGCCCGGCCACCACATCAGTCAAGGCCGGTCCGCCGCCGCGATAGGGCACATGGTTCACGGTGATCCCGGCAGCACGCGTGAATAACTCCAGCGCCAAATGCTGCGCCGATCCATTACCCGAAGAAGCCCAATCAAGCGAGCCTGGCCGCGCCTTGGCGAGCGCGATGACTTCTTCCAGGGATTTCGGCGCCTGGTTCGGGTGCATCACCAGCAGCATCGGCACCTGCATGGGTAGGAAGACCGCTTTCAGATCAGCCAGCGCATCGAAGGAAACGCGGATCAGAAAGGGGTTGATGGCAAGCGGCGTTGCATCATGCAAGATCGTATAGCCATCAGGCGTGGCGCGCGCGACTTCGGCGGCACCGATGCTGCCCGAAGCGCCTGGTCGGTTTTCAATCACGAAGGGCTGGCCGAGCTTTTGCGCCAGCTTAGGGAAGATCATGCGCGCCGTGGTATCGGCGCCTCCGCCAGGCGGCCAGGGTACCACCACGCGCACAGGGCGATTGGGCCAGTCGCTACCCTGCGCTTGCGCGGTCAGCGAAAGGAAGGGTGCCGCCAGTGCCGCCGAAAGCGTGGCGCGGCGGCCAGGATTAAGCTGCGTCATCATAAGCCCTTTCATGCCGCGCGCCGTATCAAATCCGAAGCGCGTTCGGCCAGCATCAGCACGGCCGGGTGAATGTTGGAAGACGGCACCAAGGGAAAGACCGAAGCATCCACCACGCGTAGCCCCTGCACGCCACGCACGCGCAACTCTGAATCAACCACAGAACGTGCATCCGTGCCCATCCGGTTCGTGCCGCAAGGATGATACACGGTGGTGCCATTGCCACGGATATAATCCAGCATTTCATCATCGGCATCTGTCTTGGGGCCGGGGAATTCTTCACGCTCAATCAGTCCGGCAAAGGGGTTGGTCGCGGCGATTCGCCGGCCCAGCTTTGCGGATTCAAGCATGATGCGAATATCGGAAGGCGCCGTCAGGTAATTCGCGCGGATCACGGGTTTGTCGGCCACATTGGGTGAACGCAGCGTCAAATCACCGCGGCTATCGGGCCGGCAGACACAGAAATTGAAGGTGAAGCCAGGATGCTTCGCGAGTGAATTCGCCGAAGTGCCCTGATTGCCGCCCAGGCTGAAATTGACGAATTGGAATTGCACTTCGGGTTCCTCAGAACCCGGCAGAACACGGGCGAAAAGGCTTGCTTCGGATGCGCCAACAGCCATTTGCCCCTTGCGGCGCAGCGCCCATTCCAGCCCAAGACCAGCAGTACGGATCGGGTTAGCCATGATCTCATTCAATGTACCGCAAGGCTTGGTGCGATAGGCAAAGCGCACCATGAAATGATCCTGCAAATTCTTGCCCACTTCCGGCGCATTCACCTTCACCTGAATGCCCATTTCCTGAAGCGCATTCGCCTCACCAATGCCTGACAGCATTAGCATTTTCGGGCTTTCGATGGCACCCGAGGATAAAATCACTTCCCGCCGCGCGCGATAGGTTTCCTCACCGCTCGGGCCACGCACCACCACGCCAACCGCTCGGCCATTTTCGATCAAAATGCGCTGGCCAAGCCGTTCCGTTTCCACGCGTAAATTGGGCCGCTTCAGCGCTGGGCGCAGATAAGCCACAGCGGGGCTCCAGCGCCGCCCGCGATGCACATTCAATTGGTTTGGCGCCACACCTTCAAACCATTCGCCATTATTGTCGCGATTGCGGGTGAAGCCAAGTTTTTCGCAGGTTTCCACAAAGGCGCGGCAGCCTGGTGATGGTTCCGGCACTTCGGCAATCTGCATCGGGCCATCCTTGCCGCGATATTCGCTTTCTGGCCCGGCGAAGGTTTCAAGCCGTTTGAAATAGGGCAGGCATTCTTCGTAGGACCAGCCGCGGGCGCCGGATTGCGACCAGCGATCATAATCGCGCGGGCTGCCGCGCAGGAACACCAAGCCATTGACGCTGCCAGAACCGCCAATCACGCGTCCGCGCGGCCAATAGACGCTGCGCCCACCAAGCTCCCCTTCCGCTTCGGTCTGGTAATTCCAATCGAATTTCTTGGTCACATAAAGCCGCGCAAAACCCATGGGGATGTGGATCCAGGGGTTGCGGTCCCAGGGGCCGGCTTCCAGCATGGTGACACTCGTGCCCGGATCTTCCGAAAGCCGGGTCGCCAAGACGCAACCGGCCGAGCCCCCGCCCAGAATGACATAATCCGATTCATGTTGCGCCATGGCTATTTCTCCCCCTGCCTTGTCCTGACACCATGCCACCACCCCTGCGCAAGCGGCAATCATGTTCTATATAGGCAATATGGACCTTCCCCCGATCAGCGGTTTTTTTGGCTTCCTGGGCGCCTGCTTCGCGGCGGCCATGTCTGGGGCGGTATTCAAGCCGGGGGCCTGGTATGAAGGCTTGGCCAAGCCGCCCTGGCGCCCACCGAATTGGCTTTTTGGCCCCGCATGGGCGCTGCTTTTCCTCATGATTGCCACTGCGGGTTGGCTGGTTTGGGGCCGAGCCGGTTTCGCCGGGGCCAGCCTTGCACTCTCAATCTATGGGGTACAATTGCTGCTCAATGCCGCCTGGTCGGGCTTTTTCTTCGGCATGCGGCGGATGGATCTGGCCTTGGCGGATTTGTGTTTGCTCTGGCTTTCCATCCTGGCCTGCATCATCACCTTCTGGCCCATTGATGAAAGGGCCGCCTGGCTCATGGTGCCTTATCTCGCCTGGGTGAGTTTCGCGGGGGTGCTGAATTGGACCATGTGGCGCATGAATCCGGGCCCGCAGCGGTGATCTCCTAGGCACTTATCGCCTGAGCGACGCTATGGCATGATCCGCTTTTACGATCTGACAAGCGCAAAGGGATAAAATCATGACCGAAACCATGAAGGCGGCGGTGGTAACTGCCGAGGGCGTCAAGGTGCAGCAGGCACCGCGCCCGGTTCCGGGACCAGAGCAGGTATTGGTGCGCGTGCGCGCTGCCGGGCTCAACCGCGCTGATCTTGGGGTGGCGGCGGGGCATGCGCATGGACGCATGGGGGGAGCGGGCACGATCCTTGGCCTGGAATTTGCCGGAGAAGTCGCAGCGGTGGGCGCTGGCGTTACGGGCATCAAGCCAGGCGATCGCGTGATGTGCGCGGGTTCCGGCGGTTATGCCGAATATGCCATTGCGGATATGGGCCGCGTGCAGCCCGTGCCGGATCGGAATATGTCCTGGGAGGAAGCCGCCACTTTGCCGATAGCGCTTGCCACCATGCATGATGCGCTGATTTCCAATGGCCGGATGGCCAAGGGTGAAGCGGTGCTGATCCTGGGTGCTTCCAGCGGCGTTGGGCTGATGGGCATGCAGATCGCGAAGCATATGGGCGCTGGGCTGGTGATTGGCACCTCCACCAATGGCGAACGGCGGGCGCGGTTGAAGGAATTCGGTGCGGATCATGCGGTGAATACCAATGATGCGGATTGGGCGGATCAAGTGCTGGCGCTGACCGAAGGGCGCGGGGTGCAGTTGGTGATTGACCAGGTCTCCGGCGGCACCATCAACGCCGCCATGCGCGCCACGGCCATTCTGGGCCGCATTGTGAATGTCGGGCGGCTTGGCGGTGCGCATGGCGATTTTGATTTTGATCTGCACGCTACACGCCGCATTGCCTATATTGGCGTGACGCATCGCACGCGCAGTGTCGCCGAAATCCGCGAGGAAGAACGCGTCGCGCGGCGGGATTTACGCAAGGGCGTGGATGAAGGCGTGTTCCATTTGCCGATTGACCGCGTCTTTGCCCTTGATGAAGCGGTTGAGGCTTTGGCGCATATGAAGGCCAATGCGCATCTCGGCAAAATCATCCTGAAGACCTGAAGGAAACCCCATGGCACGCGACGCAAGCCTGATCATTCGTGGTGGTACGCTGGTGGATGGCACCGGCGCACAGCCTTATGAGGCCGATATCGCCATTGGCGATGGGCGCATTCTGGAGATTGGCAAAATCTCGGCCCGCGCGCCGGAGGAGATTGACGCCAAAGGGCTGATCGTCACGCCTGGCTTTGTGGATATCCATACGCATTACGATGCGCAGGCGACTTGGAGCAGCCGGCTGCTTTCTTCATCCATCAATGGCGTGACCACTGCGCTGCTTGGTAATTGCGGCGTGGGCTTCGCGCCCTGCCGGCCGGATCGGCGCGATATGCTGGTAAAGCTGATGGAAGGCGTGGAAGATTTGCCAGAGGTTGTGCTGACCGAAGGCCTGCCCTGGAACTGGGAAAGCTTCCCCGAATATATGGATGCGCTGGATGCGCGGCCTTATGACATGGATGTCGCCGCCATGGTCACGCATGCGCCCTTGCGCGTGCATGTGATGGGTGAGGCCGCGGAAGCCCATGCAGTGGCCACCCCTGAACAATGCGCGGAAATGGCGCGGCTGACCGCGGAAGGTTTGGCTGCTGGTGCGCTTGGCTTTTCGACATCGCGCGCCATTGCGCATCGCACCTTGGATGGGCGGCATATTCCAACCCTCGGCACGCCAGAGGCGGAGTTGGAGACCATCGCGCGCGCCATTCGCGCGCAAGGTTCGGGCTGGATGCAGGTGATTTCGGATTTTGATGATCCGGAAGATGAATTCGCCCGGCTGCAACGCATTGCGGCGGCATCGGGCCGGCCCATGACTTTTTCTCTGCTGCAACGGGAATCCAAGCCGGGACTGTGGCGCTGGCTATTGGATAAGGTGGAATCCGCGCATGAGGCCGGTGTGCCCATGTATGGCCAGGTAATGGGCCGGCCTGTTGGCCTGATGTTTGGCTTTGAGCTTTCGCAACATCCCTTCCTGATGCGCGCTTCCTATAAGGCCATCGCGCATCTGCCCTTCGAACAGCGCATCGCCGCTTTGCGTGACCCCGCTTTGCGCGCGCGCATTATTGCGGAACCGACAGAAGATTCAGCGCTAAAAGTCCGTTTGAATAATTGGGAAAAGATTTTCCCGCTGGGCGATCCGCCGGATTATGAGCCTCCGCCCGAAAAATCCATCGCCGCCATGGCGGCAGCGCGCGGCATGGACCCCGCCGCGCTTTGCTATGATTTGATGATGGAACAGGATGGCCGCGCCATTCTGAACCGGCCCATCCTGAACTATGCGGATGGAGACCTGACCGCCATTCGCAACATGGTGACGCATCCGCACACACTTATGGGGCTTGGCGATGGTGGCGCGCATGTTGGCTATATCTGCGATGCATCCTGCATGACGCATATGCTGGTGCATTGGGCGAGGGATCGTGCGCGCGGGCCGCGCCTGCCGCTGGAATTCGTGGTGAAGCGCATTTCGCGTGACAATGCCCATGCGCTTGGCCTCAAGGATCGCGGCGTGCTGGCGGTGGGCAAAAAGGCCGATATCAATGTGATTGATTTCGGCCGCTTGGCGCTAGAGATGCCCAAGATGCATTACGATCTGCCCGCCGGCGGCAAACGCCTGATCCAGCGGGCTGATGGCTATGTCGCCACCATCGTCGC
>CAMCHA010000128.1 GCA_945874515.1 Asaia bogorensis | reverse complement strand
AAAAGCGCGAAGGTTTCGGTATCGGTTTCGGTCTGGAAAGCATGGCCGCGCGCTTCCAATTCGGCGCGTAACTCCGCGTGGTTTTCGATGATGCCGTTATGCACCACCACCACGCGCGCCGTGCCATGCGGGTGTGCATTGCGCGTGGTCGGCGCGCCATGCGTCGCCCAGCGCGTATGGCCGATGCCGGTGGTGCCGGCCAATGGCGCCGCTTCCAGCACGGTGGCCAGATTGCCAAGTTTACCCTCGGCGCGCCTGCGATCAATCTTGCCGTCAAGCAGAGTCGCGATGCCGGCACTGTCATAGCCGCGATATTCCAGCCGACGCAGCGCTTCCAAAAGCCGAGGCGCCGCCGCTGCCTGCCCAACCACACCAACAATGCCACACATCAGCGCTTCCCCTTGCCCTTAAAGCCGCGCCCCGGCTTCATCGCCTGGCGCCCGCGCGCAATCGCCAGCGCATCATCTGGCACGTCTTCTGTGATTACGCTGCCCGCCGCCACCAGCGCGCGCGCGCCAATTTTCACCGGTGCTACAAGCGCCGTATCGCTGCCAATGAAAGCGCCTTCGCCAATCACGGTCCGATGCTTAGCCACGCCATCATAATTACAGGTGATGGTGCCGGCACCAATATTGGCCCCCGCGCCGATCGTGGCATCGCCCAAATAGCTCAAATGATTTGCCTTGGCGCCGGGGCCGAGCGTGGTTGCTTTCAGCTCCACGAAATTGCCGACATGGGCATGGGGTTCAATGATGGTGCCGGGACGCAGCCGCGCATAAGGGCCAATCACCGCGCCGCGCTTCACCACACAGCCTTCCAAATGGCTAAAGGCGCGAATGGTAACGCCATCTTCCACCGAGACGCCAGGGCCGAAGAAAATATTAGGTTCCAGCACCACATCCGCGCCCAATTGCGTGTCATGGGAAAGATACACGCTCTCCGGCGCCAACATCGTCACGCCACCCGCCATGGCGGCAGCGCGCAGGCTACGCTGCACTTCGGCTTCCGCTTGCGCCAATTCCACCCGGCTATTGATGCCGCGAAGCTCAGCCTCTGGTGCTTCAACCGCGACCACGCGCTTGCCTTCAAGCCGCGCCTGCTGAATGACATCTGTCAGGTAATATTCACCCTTGGCGTTGTTGTTGCTGATCGCTCCCAACCAGCGGAACAGATCCTGCGCCGGGGCGGAAATCACCCCGGCATTGCAAAGACCGATCGCGCGTTCTTGTTCAGTCGCATCCGCCCATTCAACAATACGCGTGACTTCGGATTTTTCATCCAGCACCACGCGGCCATAGCGCGCGGGATCAGCGGGCCGCATGGCGAGCAGCGCAAGGCCGGCGGTTTGGCGGGCGGCCACCAGCGCCTGCAAGGTGGCGGCAGAGATCAGCGGATTGTCACCATAAAGCACCGCCACATCACCCTGATGCCCACCAAGCAATGGGGCCGCTTGCAGCGCCGCATGGCCGGTGCCGAGTCTTTCCCGCTGCACCACCACTTCTCGCGGCGCCACAGCGTCTTCCAGCGTCGGCATATCGGGCCCGACCACCACCACAATCCGCCCAAAAACCTGTTCGCAAGCGCCGATCAAATGCTGGATCATGGGCCGCCCCGCCAAGGGGTGCAGCACCTTGGGTTGGGCGGAGCGCATGCGCGTACCAAGGCCGGCGGCGAGGATGATTGCGGCGGGGCTCATGGCGATGGTGGTAACGGGCAAAGAGCGCTTCGTCCAGAAGCGGGATAAACGCTCAGCGCCCGATGGCCCTCACGCCAAGAAATCGCAGAACCTTCTGCGGATTTATCGCTTCAGGCCGGAACGGCGCCCTGGGCCGTGCGACGCATGCGCCGGCGCAGCGAAAAGCCCATCATCGTGGCGCCAGCGAATAGCGGAATATAGGCAAAGCTGGGGTCCACCTTCACGGTGCGGGCATTGGCCATTTTCAGCATGGTCTGGCGGATCCCGGTCCAGGGGTCGAGCGCCATCATGAAGCCCAGCAGTGCCGGCGCCAGGACCAGCAGAATGGCGATCACCGCCGCCTGTTCGGCGTATTTTTCGAGCGAGGGGATAACCCGCGTGGCCAGCGCCGCCGCCATGGCGGCGAAGGCAAGCGCGCTCATGATCGGCAGCTTGCTGAAGATGGAAAGCCCATAAACCGCCGCGCCGCGCTGACCGGCAAAGGTAACCGCCGGCAGGAAATAGGCCACAAGCACGGCGGCTATCCCACCAAGCAACAGAGCCATCTCAACGCTATCGGCCTTGCCACGTGAAGTTTCAATCATCCTTTGTCTCCCTGTTTGAATACGCGCCCATGGGCTTCCCAGACGAATTTAGGTTACTTTAAGATGAAATGTAGGTAATTTAATTTGTATAGGCAAGCGCTTCCAACCGCGGGGCGCCAATGGGCAGCGCCCCCGGCCAGCCCCAGCCCGTGAATCGATTTGGCCTAAAAATGCTCCCAGTTCTTGCGGCGGCGGCCATTATTCAGCACCCTTCAGGCGCAACGGCCCTAAACGCCGATACATAAGGAAACGCCATGCTGAGCCGCCGTTCGGTCGCCTTCCAAGGGACAGCACTTGCCCTGAGCCTTTTGGCGCCAGGGCGCCACGCCCAAGCCCAGGCCCAGGCCATAACATGGCCAGAGAGGCCGGTGCGTGTGGTGGTTCCCTTCGGGCCAGGTGGCGCGATAGATATCCTGGTCCGCATCCTGGCGCCGCATTTTCCCCCGCTCGGCAATGGGCAGAACATCATCGTGGATAATCGCCCAGGTGCTGGTGGCACCATTGGTGCTGCGCATGTGGCGCAGGCGCGCCCAGATGGCAGCACCTTATTGATGGGCGAATTGGCATCAGGTGCCCTTGCGCATGAGCTTTATCGCGACCTGCCCTATGATCCGCGGCGCGCATTCACGCCCATCATTTTCTTGGCGGATATGCCGCTTATTCTGGTGGCGCGCAGCACGCTTGCCGAGAGGGATGTTGCCGGCATCCTGGCCGCTGCGAAGGCAAAGCCAGGCAGTTTCAGCTTTGGCAGCGTGGGCGCCGGTCATATCAGCCACCTGACCATGGAATTGCTGCAACGCCGGGCTGGTGGCGGCATGGAGATGCTGCATGTGGTCTATCGCAGCGGCGCCGATATGGTGGCCGCGGTCGCGAAGGGAGAGGTTGACCTTACTGTCACCTCCATCTCCTCCGCCGCGCCTTTTTTACAGGCTGGGACGGTGCGGATGATTGCTGTCAGCACGCCAAATCGCTTTGGCGGGCTGCCGGAAGTGCCGACGCTGAATGAAACGGTACCGGGTGTCACCGGATCACTTTGGTACGGCCTGGTCGGGCCTGCGGGACTGCCCAGTGATATCATTGCCAAGGCAAATGCTGCCTTCAACACCATCCTGGCGCAGCCGGAAATTGTTGAAACCCTGCGACGCCAGCAAGGGGCTGTAGTTGTCGGTGGAACGCCGGAGGCCTTCGCGGCGCATATCCAAGGTGAAATTGACCGCTGGACACCGATCATTCGCGATGCCGGCATCCGGGTGCAGTAAGCCCTTGGCGTCTCGGGACATGCGACCAAACAAAGGTTTAGTGCGTGTCCGGTGAACGGACGTGAACGGGAAACGCACCAAGCTCCATCACGGCTGGAGCGCCGCACCGATCCGCGCAATAACCCCTTCCCAATCGCCTAAGCGCTGCTGGCGAAACAGGCGCAGACTGGGATACCAGGGGGAGTCTTCGCGCTTCAACAACCAACGAAAATCCGGCGAAAAAGGCACCATCAGCCAAACAGGATTGCCTAGAGCAGCGGCCAGATGCGCGACCGAAGTATCCACCGCAATCACCAGATCAAGTGCTGAGATTAGCGCTGCCGTATCGGCGAAATCACCAAGCTCCGCGGTCAAATCGAATAGGCCAGAGTCTTGCAGCGCGGGTTGATCTGATTCCCGCACCTCCTTTTGCAATGACACCCAGGCATCACCAGATTGGAACAACGGCGAAAGCCTTTCCAGCGCCAAGGATCGATTGGCGTCATTGGTGTGCATCGTGCTGCCGCTCCAGACCAGCCCGATACGCCGGCGGCCTGCGGGCAGGCGTTGCGCCCAGCGCGCCACTTCTTCTGCTGGCGCCTTGAGATACCCATGCGGCCAGGCAGGAACGCTTTCAAGCCGGGTACCGAAGGCGAGCGGCAGGCTGAGAAGTGGGCAATGCAAATCAAATTCGGTCGGCACTTCATTATGACCAATGACGGTCACGCCAGGGTGAAAATCCTTGAAGACCCGGCGCAGTGGATTTTGCACCGAAAGCGCAACATGTGCCCCGGCGTCAGCGGCAAGCATGGCGTAGCGCGCGAACTGGATGGTATCGCCGAACCCTTGCTCAGGATAAACGAAAAGCCTTTGATCCTTGAGCGGCTGCTTGCCCCACCAAAGGGGTTTTGTGTATTTGCGCGCTACTAATGTTTTATGACGAAGATTGCGATATTCGTAAGACAGCCACCCTTCTTCAAATCGCCCGAGTGTCAGCAGGGCAAAGGCGCGATTGTGATGTGCTTCGGGATGGTCAGGCTTCAGCTTCAATGCCCGGTCATAGAAAATCAGCGCTTCTTCAAAGCGGTTCAGGGCGGCAAGGATGAAGCCGTGATTGATGTAGGTGAGTGGATCATCCGGGGCAATGTTCCGTGACGCGGCGGACATCTGCAGGGCGCGTTCCGTTTGGCCCAGCCGCATCAGTATCGCGTTTCCCCAAATAATGCCTTGAAGCGATTGAGGGTTGGCGGCGATCACTTCCTCGGCGGCGGCGAGGCTATCCTGCAATTGGCCGAGAGCGCGCAGCGCGTCCACCCGGCACAAAAGGGCCAGTTCAAACCCCGGCCTGATCTCAAGTGCCTTTTGAATGAGCGGAAGGGCTTCGGCGTGTCGTTTCAGCAGGCAGAACGCTGCTGCCATGCCTGCAAGATAATCAGGTGAATGCGGCTGCAGAAGATGCGCCTTTTCATACGCGCTATACGCTTCTTCCAGCCTATCCAGTTCCGCGAGGGCCCGGCCGCGTTGATGATGCGCATCCGCATGATCAGCCTTCCGGGCGATGACACGATCAAAGGCAATAATGGCATCCGCGTAGCGACCGATTTTCAGAAGAAGCGATCCATAATTATGTCCGGCATCGATTGCGTGAGGACTTAATGCTAGGGCACGTTCAAAACTTTTCGCCGCATCCTCATCGCGACCCTGGCTCATCAGTGCAAGAGCAAGATTGGCGTGAAGATCAGCATTCTTTGGTGCTATTGTGAGCGCTTGGTTCAGACGGCTTACGCCATCATCAAGGCGTCCTGCCTGTATGGCAGCCAAGCCGGAAAGATGCAGCGCATCGAAATGATTCGGATAGCGCTTAAGAATGGCAAGACATGTCGCTTCAGCCCCCGCGACATCACCCCGCCTCAACAAAGCAACCGCTTCGGCAAATTGTGGGGCGCTGGTCCTGGGCTGCTTCTTCATGAGGATGAAATTCCCGCAGTTGGGCGGAATGGCTTTGCGATGGGTACCATTATGGCAATGCTGCCCCGCATGCCAGACCGTGCATTCCATGAATTCAAGCATGGTCTGTTCGCCGCAATAGACATCAGCGCGCGCCTACCCATTCCGCGTGAGGCCACCCAATAGACGCGAATAGCATCATCCGGTGCGGGGATATTGTCCATGGGCGCTCCCCCCGGTCATTGCATGTGGCGTGTGTGGCAAGATATTGAACCGCTTTATCCCGCCAGACTAGTAGTCCTATCGCTACTGTCGTTTCCCGACAGCAGCGTGACTCAGCCCGCCAAACATATAGTCTGTAGTGCGCCAGATCGGATTTGGGACGGGAAGGTTAAGCTTCACGCCCATCAAAAGTGCATGGCCCGTTACGCAAAGTGATTCCACTTGGGTCGGACAAGCCATGGGTCGCTGTGTTTCCCGCTGCCATGCGCAGCAGGATCACGCGCGGCAGTCACGTCACAAGGCTCACCAACAAATACCCCCCCCACAAGGTCACGGCAAAGGCGCCGATCCTATCCGCATGCCAGCGGAGCCGGCTTGCGAAGGCCATGCGCATTGCCGTCTGCATGGGTAGCGCATCCGGGGAATGGCGCTCCGCCACCATCAGCCAAAGCTCGCTATGGCGCATATCCTGGCTTGGCACATAGGCGAGTTTCAGCAGCACAATCAGCCAAAGCAGCGTCACCAATATCGCACCGGAACGGAGCGCCAAGGCAAGCTGGAAGGAAAGCGAGAGCACGACCAGCACAATGGCCAAACCCGCAAAGCCGATCGCGCGCCGGATGACCAGGTCCGCCATTGCCTCAAGCCGTTCCAAGCCTTGGCCCTCATGCGGGGGGACCCAGGATAGCGGGGCGCCCTCAGGGGAAGCCTAGCCCGACTCCTGGGCGGATGAATACTCCCCAGGGCGAAAGGCGCGGCTCAGCCCAAACCAATCAGCACCAGCAAAAGCGCCGCGCCGAACCAGACCATCATCGCGCTTTTTAGGCTGAGGCCCAAGCGTTCCGCTATCGCGGCTGGCACGGCAGACAGCAACAGCGTGGCGGTGGAGACAATCAGGGAGGCACCGTAATAAACAACCTCCTTCGTCGGCGGCAAAAGTTCTGGCAGCCAGACAGGGTAGAGATGCCAGACCACCGGCAGGGTTGGGCTGATCATGCCATTCAACAGGCAGGTCGCGACGGTTGCGACAAATAGGTTCTGGGGTGCCATGGCAGCTATCCCGCGCCCGGTGGGCTGATGCGCGGCGCATAGCCAAGCCCAACCATGATCAAGCCAAAGATCATCCGCACCGCAAAAAGCCAAAAAGCCGCGACCAGCGGCAGGAAGTGCGGCGAGACATAGGAAGGCACCAAACGCTCGGCGGTCCAGACCGCCCAGCCAGTCAGCATCTGAAAGCCGCGCCAGATGTAATTGGTATTCGCCGGCGTCATGAAGAATTGCATCATGAAGCGGCCAAGGCAGCCCCAGGCGGTAAGTGCCAGGAAATAGGTCACCACCCAAAATGGCAGATAGCCAAGGATGAAATCGCTTTGCATGACACCCTAATTGATAGGGCGGCTGCGT
>CAMCHA010000127.1 GCA_945874515.1 Asaia bogorensis | reverse complement strand
AAGAACTGATCAATCGGCGTCGCCGCATCCACCCGCCAGCCCTGATCGGCAAAGAAGTGCAAATCCCGCGACAGCGCCTGCGGGTTGCAGGACACATAAATCACCGCCGGCACGGCAGAGCGCGCAAGCAAAGCCGCCTGTTCCTCGGCGCCGGCAAAGGGTGGGTCCAGCACCACCGCGGCGAAAGGCGCCAATTCCGCCACCGTGAGCGGCTGGCGCACCAAGTCCCGCCGCGTGGCCGCCAAAGGCAGCCCGGCCTTGGCCGCAGCATTGGCGAGTGCCGCCACCGCCGCGCTATCCGATTCGAAGGCCGTCACCCTGCCCCGCCGCGCCAAGGCCAGGCTGAGTGTCCCAAAGCCCGCATGCAGATCAGCAATCCTCCCGCGCCCGGCGAGCTTGGCGGGCAGGCCGGCCAGCATGGCCGCGATGATTGCTTGCTCGCCCTCAGGGCTCGCTTGCAGGAAGGCGCCGGGGGCGGGCGTCACTGGCACACCGCTCAGCGTGATCGCCACCGGCCCAAGCTGAGCGGCGACCTCCGGCGGGCCATTGCCGCGCGCCCAGGCGATGCGTGGCAGGCCATGGGCAGCGGCAAACCCCGCCAGTAGGGCCCGCCCCGCCGCATCCAGCGTGCCATCGGTGCGGAGCAGCAGGTCAGGCCCGGTATCGAGCAGGTTCAGCACCGCCGAACCATCGCGCTTCAGCGCCGGCAGGCGCGGCAGCAGATCGCGTAGCGGCTTCAGCACCGCAACCAGACGCGGATGCAGCACCGGGCAGGCGGCAATATCCAGAATGGCCACACTCCCCGCCGCGTGAAAGCCAAGCCGGAGCCCATCCGTCCCGCGCCTGATGGCGAAATCCGCTCGCCGGCGGGCACCAGGGGGTGTCGTGATGGTCTCAGCAATTTCAGCCTCAGCGAAGCCGCCCCGCGCCAGGGCCACACGCAGCTTTTCGCGCTTCCAGGCCGCTTGCGGCGCAGGCGCCCAATGCTGGAGCGCGCAGCCGCCGCAACCTTCCATAAAATGCGCGCAAGTGGGCGCGATACGATCAGCGCTTGCAGTGATGATGTCCTGGATCTTGGCCAGCGCGCCATCGCCGCGCTTGCCGGTAATAGTGACGTTCAGCCTTTCGCCGGGAAGGGCTTGCGGCACATAAATCGGGCCGGGGGCGATACCATCGCCACCCGTGCCCATACGCTCAATCAGGACTTCCACGGCGGAGGCTTCGGCTTGATCAGCCGAAGGCGTTCAACCCGGTCTGCGCCCGGCCCAGAATCAGCGCATGCACATCATGCGTGCCTTCATAGGTATTGACCGTCTCAAGGTTCATCACGTGACGGATCACATGATATTCATCCACGATCCCGTTGCCGCCATGCATGTCGCGCGCAACGCGGGCAATGTCCAAAGCCTTGCCGCAATTATTGCGCTTGACCAGGCTGATCATCTCGGGCGCGGCCTTGTGTTCATCAAACAAGCGCCCCACGCGCAGCACCGCATGCAGGCCAAGCGTGATTTCGGTTTGCATATCGGCCAGCTTCTTCTGCACCAATTGCGTCGCCGCCAGCGGCTTGCCGAACATGATGCGGTTCAGCGTGTATTCCCGCGCCGCATGCCAGCAGAATTCCGCGGCCCCCATGGCGCCCCAGGCAATGCCATAACGCGCGCGATTGAGGCAGGAAAAGGGACCGGCCAGAGACCGCACGCCCGGCAGGCGGTTTTCTTCCGGCACAAACACCTCATCCATCATGATCATGCCGGTGACAGAAGCACGCAGGCTGAACTTGCCTTCGATTTTCGGCGTGGTCAGGCCCTTCATGCCGCGGTCAAGCAGGAAGCCGCGCAGAATGCCTTCATCATCCTTCGCCCAGACCAGGCAGACATCGGCGATGGGTGAATTGGAAATCCAGGTTTTGGAACCCGAAAGCTTCCAGCCGCCATCCACCTTCGTCGCGCGCGTACGCATGGAAGAAGGATCAGACCCCGCATCGGGTTCGGTCAGGCCAAAGCAGCCTACCCATTCACCGGTACGCAGCTTCGGCAGGTATTTTTGCTTCTGTTCTTCGGACCCATAGGCATGGATCGGAAACATCACGAGCGATGATTGCACGCTGAAGGCACTGCGATAGCCAGAATCAACGCGTTCCACTTCCCGCGCCATCAGGCCATAGGCAACATAGGAAACGCCTGCGCAGCCATAGCCATCCAGAGTCGCGCCCAGGAAACCCATTTCGCCAAATTCATTCATGATTTCGCGGTCGAAGCGCTCATGCCGATTGGCTTCCAGGATTCGCGGCATTAGGCGTTCCTGGCAGAATTGCCGGGCGCTGTCGCGAATCATGCGTTCTTCTTCTGTCAGCACTTCTTCAAGCAGCAGCGGGTCTTCCCAGGTGAAGGGCGCGATAGAGGTCTTCTTCGGCGGGCTCACGACATTCATGCTTCTATCCTCAACTCCAGCTTCGTCTTGGGCGATGAAATGAACTTCATGGGTAGCGCCCGGCAAGCCGGGCGCGCGCGTCAGGCTGCATCAATCTCTGGCGCTTCGTCCACTGCGGCCGGCGCGGCGGCGCGGCGAGGGCGGGGGATCGGGATCAGCATGAAGGCCGGCACCTGATCGCCAAAGCCCTGCACGGGCGGGCCCAGATCATCGCGCCGGTCCCGGTTGCGATAATCCCGGTCCTGACGCGGCGCTTCGCGGTCCCGGGGCGGCAGGTCGCGCATGGCGGCTTCGCGCAGCGCAGATTCGCTTGGCTGCGCATCGCGGTCCCGGCGCGGAGCACGATCCCGGCGCGGAGCCTCCCGGCCCTCCGGGGCTTCGGCGCGTGGGCGGCGTTCCGGGCGGTCACGCCGGGCAGGGGCTTCGGCTGTGACTTCTTCCGGCGCTTCGACGCGCGGCGTACGTTCCTGACCATCGCGGCGGGGGCGTTCAGGCTGGCTACGCCCGCCATCACGACGATCCGGCCGGCGCGCCGGGCCACCACGGCCGCGGCTACGCTTGGTGGAGGTCAGGGCTTCCTGGATTTCGGCTTCCGTCACCGGCTCAAGCCCTTCGATATCCAGAAGGGGGATTGCTTTGCCGGTCAGTTTTTCGATGGCTACGATATTCTTCGCATCATCAGCAGTGGCGATCATATAAGCACGGCCTTCGCGCCCGGCGCGGCCGGTGCGGCCGATGCGGTGCACGTAATCTTCCGAATGGAAGGGCACATCGAAATTGAACACATGGGACAAGCCCCCGATATCAAGCCCACGGGCGGCGACATCGGAACAGACCAGAAGCTGCAATTCATCCGCCTTGAAGGCGTTGAGGGTCGCGAAGCGCTGGGATTGATCCATGTCGCCATGCAAGGCGCCCACGCTGAACCCGTGTTTTTTCAGCGATTTATACAGGATATCCACTTCGATCTTGCGATTGCAGAAGATCAGCGCATTGGACACTTGTTCGCGCCGGATCAGCCGACGCAGCGCTTCGCGCTTGTCAAAAGACTGCACGTAAGCAAGGCCGGTTGTGATCGTGGTCGCCACCGATGCCGGCCGGCTGACCGTGATTTCCTTCGGGTTTGACAGGAAGGCATCAGCCAGGCGGCGGATTTCTGGTGCCATGGTGGCGCTGAAGAACAGAGTCTGGCGCAAGGGCGGCAGCATGGAGACAATACGCTCCACATCCGGAATAAAGCCCATATCGAGCATCCGGTCCGCTTCATCAATCACCAGCACTTTGCAATCGGCAAGCAGCACGCGGCCACGATCGAACAGATCCAGTAGCCGGCCCGGGGTTGCGATCAGCACATCCACGCCTTTTTCCAGCACATCACGCTGGTCATTCATGCTTTCGCCACCAATCAGCAGCGCGTGGTTGAGCTTGAGGTATTTGCCGTATTTTTCGAAGTTCTCCGCGACCTGCAGCGCCAATTCGCGGGTTGGTTCCAGGATCAAGCTGCGCGGCATACGCGCCTTGGCGCGCGATCCGGTCAGGATATCCAGCATGGGCAGGACGAAGGACGCGGTTTTGCCCGTGCCGGTTTGCGCGCAGCCCAGCACATCGCGCCCCATCAGCACCTGCGGGATCGCCTGTTCCTGAATGGGGGTGGGGTGGAGATAGCCTGATTCCGTCACCGCCTTCACGATTTCTTCGGAAAGGCCGATGGAATCGAAAGTGGTGGGGTCTTCCTCGGCGGCCGGTGCGGCTTCGGGCGCGGCTTCTTCCACCACGTGGGCCGGCTCAGGCGCCGCGCTTTCTTCCGCCACGGGAGCGGTTTCGACCGGCGTGGTTTCCGGCGTCTCAGGCGGCACGGGCAGGATTTTAGGGTCGGCTTGGACAGCCTCGGCGGCGGTCACTTCATTATTTTCGTTCAACTTCAATCGCTTTCTAGGCCCGCGCTATGAGCGCTTGGCGGTGGGTGCGGGAAAGGCCGAGCCCCGGTGGGGCGCGCATGCCGGGGCCGGCGGATCCGGCCCGCCTTACCGCGAGCACGCCCCCTATGCGCCGAAGCGGCGCGAGAATCAAGGATTCCCGTTGCCTTGCGCGGGGCTGGCCTGGACGGTCGCTCCGCTGCGGGGATAGGTTTCGGTCCATGGCTCAGAACGAAACCCTATTGCTGCTGCCCGGCATGCTCTGCGATGCCCGGCTGTGGCGCGACCAGATCGAGGCATTTGGCGCCTCCCACCGCGTGGTGGTGGCCTGCCTGACGGGGCATGACAGCATCGCGGCCATGGCGGAAGCGGCGCTGACTGGGCTGAACGGGCCATTGGCCGTCGCGGGGCTTTCCATGGGGGGTCATGTGGCGCTGGAGGTCGCGCGCCGCGCGCCGGGCCAGGTCAAGCGCCTTGCGCTATTCGACAATTCGGCCCGCGCGGATACGCCGGAACAGACCGAACGCCGGCGCGGACTTCTCACCCTTGCCCAGACCGGGCGTTTTCGCGGCGTGACCCCGCGCCTGCTGCCGATGTTGGTGCATCCTTCCCGCCTGGATGGCCCCTTGGCCGCCGAGGTGATGGCCATGGCCGAACGCGTCGGGCGTGACGCTTTCCTCCGCCAGCAAACCGCGCTTACCGGGCGCATTGATTCCAGACCCCATCTGCCCGCGATCCGCGCCAAGACGCTGGTCGCGGTGGGGGAGGATGATGTTATGACGCCGCCTTACCTCGCTGAGGAAATGGCCAACGCGATTCCCGGCGCGCGCCTGGTGCGCTTCGCTGGTTCGGGCCATTTGCCGAGCATGGAAGTGCCGGAAGCAGTGAATGCCGCGATGCGCGACTGGTTGGCCGACTGAACATAAAAAAGCGCGGCCCTTTCGGCGCCGCGCTTCCTTAGATTACAGCCCGATATCAGGCCGCCTTCGCCATCCCGCGCAACACGTAATGCAGGATGCCGCCATTCTTGTAGTATTCCACCTCATCGGCGGTATCTACGCGGCACAGCACCTGGGTTTTTACCTGTGACCCATCAGCGCGGGTGATGACAACATCCATCATCATGCGCGGCGAAAGCTTTTCCACGCCCAGAATGTCAATCATCTCATCGCCCGTCAGGCCAAGGCTCTGGCGGCTTTCGCCTTCCTTAAACACCAACGGCAGCACGCCCATGCCGACCAGGTTTGAACGATGGATACGCTCAAAACTTTCGGCAATCACGGCCTTGATGCCAAGCAGATACGTGCCCTTCGCTGCCCAATCGCGCGAAGAACCCGTGCCATATTCCTTGCCGCCAATCACCACCAGCGGCACGCCTTCATTCTTGTAGCGCATCGCGGTGGTGTAGATCGGCGCCACTTCACCTGAAGGGTAATGCTTGGAAATGCCACCTTCCACGCCGGGCACCATTTCATTGCGGATACGCGGATTGGCGAAGGTGCCGCGCATCATCACCTGATGGTTGCCGCGCCGCGCGCCATAGCTGTTGAAATCCGCCTGACGCACCTGGTGTTCCAGCAGATATTCGCCGGCGGGCGACGCCTTCCGGATATTCCCCGCCGGCGAAATATGGTCGGTGGTGATTGAGTCCGCGAGCTGCGCCAGGATGCGCGCCCCCTTCACATCGCCCACCGGCTTCGGATCGGCGGTCATGCCTTCGAAATAGGGCGGGTTCTGCACATAGGTGCTGCCCGAATTCCAGCGATAGGTATCGCTGCCCGCTTCCACGCGAATGGCCTGCCATTGCGTCGGGCCCTTGAAGACATCGCCATAACGCTCCTGGAACATCTCACGCGTCACAGCGGCGTGAACGGTGTCGTTCACTTCCTTCTGCGTCGGCCAGATATCCTTCAGGTAAACCGGCTGGCCATCGCGGCCCGTGCCAATCGGTTCCTTGGTCAGGTCCTTGCGGATCGTGCCGGCCAAAGCATAGGCCACCACCAGCGGGGGCGAGGCGAGGTAATTGGCGCGCACATTGGCATGCACGCGGCCTTCGAAGTTGCGGTTGCCGGAGAGCACCGAAACGCCGACCAGCTTGTTGTTCTCGATCGCATCCACAATGGCATCCGGCAGCGGGCCAGAATTACCGATACAGGTGGTGCAGCCATAGCCCACCGTCTGGAAGCCAAGCGCATCCAGATGCGGCGTCAGCCCGGCCTTGTTCAGATATTCCGTCACCACCTGGGAACCAGGGGCGAGTGACGTCTTCACCCAAGGCTTCGCCGTCAGGCCCTTTTCCACGGCCTTCTTCGCAACCAACCCGGCTGCCACCAGCACATAGGGGTTCGATGTATTGGTGCAGGACGTGATGGCGGCGATCACAACATCGCCATGGCCGAGGTCATAATTCGCCCCTTCCACCGGAACGCGCAGATCGGCCTGATCCCCGGGAACACCCATGGTGCCCGCCGCGAGGTCCTTCAGGAAGGCCGGCGCGGCATTGCTGAGCGCCACGCGATCCTGCGGGCGCTTCGGCCCCGCCAAGGAGGGTTCAACCGTGCTCAGATCAAGTTCCAGCGTATCGGTAAACACCGGATCGGGCATGCCTTCCTCACGGAACATGCCCTGCGCCTTCAAGTATTCGCGCGTCAGATTGATGCGATGTTCGTCACGGCCAGACAGGCGCAGATATTCCAGCGTCGTGTCATCCACCGGGAAGAAGCCGCAGGTCGCGCCATATTCGGGCGCCATATTGCCGATGGTCGCACGATCCGCGAGCGGCAGATGCGCCA
>CAMCHA010000126.1 GCA_945874515.1 Asaia bogorensis | reverse complement strand
CGGAGGGGTCCAAGGTTGGCTATCTGCCGCAGGAACCGCAGCTCGACCCCAATATGACAGTGGGCGAGAATGTGCGCGCGGCCTTTGCCGAGCTTTCCGCGAACCTCACTCGCTTCAATGAAATCTCCGAAAAATTCGCCGAGGAAATGAGCGAGGAGGAGATGAACACCCTGCTGGCCGAACAGGCGGAATTGCAGGAAAAAATTGATGCGGTGAATGGCTGGGAAGTGGACCGGCAGGTGGATATTGCGCTGGATGCGCTGCGCTGCCCGCCGGCGGATATGGCTGTCACGAATCTTTCGGGCGGTGAGCGGCGCCGGGTCGCGCTTTGCCGCCTGCTGCTGGAAAAGCCTGATCTGTTGCTGCTTGACGAACCGACCAACCATTTGGATGCGGAAAGCGTTGCCTGGCTGGAAAAGACGCTGCGCGAATATCAGGGCGCGGTGCTGATCGTGACCCATGACCGCTACTTCCTGGACAATGTCACGAACTGGATTCTGGAAGTGGATCGTGGCCGGGGCATTCCTTATGAGGGGAATTACTCGGCCTATCTGGAAGCCAAGCGCAAGCGCCTTTCGCAGGAAGAACGCGAAGAGAGCGCGCGCCAGCGGCAATTGGCCGAAGAACAGGAATGGATCGGGCGTTCACCCGCAGCGCGGCAGGCAAAATCCAAGGCGCGTATCGCGGCCTATGAGGATTTGCTGCGCCGCAGCCAGGATAAGGCGCCGGACCCGACCGAAATCACCATCCCGCCGGCGCCGCGGCTGGGAAATACCGTCATTGTTGCCGAGACTCTGTCCAAGGGTTTTGGTGACAGGCTGTTGATTGACAATCTGTCCTTCAAGCTGCCGCCGGGTGGCATTGTGGGCGTGATTGGCCCCAATGGCGCGGGTAAATCCACACTGTTCAAGATGATCACGGGCGGCGAGACACCTGATGCTGGCAGCCTGGTGGTGGGTGAAAGCGTACAGCTTGGCTATGTGGATCAAAGCCGTGACAGCCTGAATGATACGCGCAGCGTCTGGGAAGAAATCTCGGATGGGATGGATATGATCACGATTGGCAAGCGGAGCGTGCCGTCACGCGCCTATGTCGCTGCCTTCAACTTCAAGGGTGGGGATCAGCAGAAGCGCGTTGGCGTGCTTTCCGGCGGTGAACGCAATCGCGTGCATTTGGCGAAGATGCTGAAGCGCGAACATAACGTCATTCTGCTTGACGAACCGACCAATGATTTGGATGTGGATACGCTGCGTTCGCTTGAAGAAGCGCTGATGGATTTCGCGGGTTGCGCGGTGATCATCAGCCACGATCGCTTCTTTCTGGATCGGCTTGCCACACATATCCTGGCCTTTGAAGGCGATAGCCATGTGGAATGGTTTGAAGGCAATTTCCAAGCCTATGAAGAAGACAAGCGCCGGCGCCTTGGTGCGGATGCGACAGAACCGCACCGCATCAAATACCGGCCCTTGCAGCGGTGACCCAGGCGCTTGGCGCTTTGCACTCGCCGCGCGTGATCACCACCGCGCGGCTTTCACTATTGCCGCCCGCGCCGGAGCAATTGCCTGATCTTATCCGCCTGAAGGCGGATGAACGCGTCTTTGGTTTCATGCTGCATGGCACACGAAGTGCCGAGCGGACGCGGGATGAATTGGAAGATGATATGGAGTTCTGGGCGGTGCGTGGTTATGGTATCTGGTCTGTCTTTGAACGCGGCAATGGTGAATTTCTTGGGATTTGCGGGCTGATGGAACGGCCTGATGGGCGCGGCGTTGCTCTGCGCTATGCGCTTTGGCCGGAATGCCGTGGCAAAGGCTATGCCCGGGAAGCGGCGCGCGCCGCGCTTGATTTCGGCCATGCGGCCGGGCTTCAGCGCATCATTGCCGTGGCGCGCGAGGCGAATGAGGCGTCATGCGAAGTGATGGAAGATATTGGTATGCGCCCAGCCAGCGGCTTTGCGCGCAAGGGTGAGGCGATGGTGGTTTATGAAAGCCTGAAAGCTTCTTAATCAGCCGCCTTCGCGCGCTGCCAATTGGGCGATCTGCCCGCGCATGGCGTCCAGCAATGAGGCGACGCGCCCATTATTGCGCTGAATGACAGCGGCATATTCGCTCCGCGTCGTCAGACGGAGCGACGTGCCTTCCGCAATCACATCTACCACCTTGGGCTGGCCGTTGATGTCAGCCACCCGCCAATCCAGCGTGAAGGAGGGGTTATTGGGGCGCTCGATCAGGGTGCTGACCAGCGCATCTTCTTCGGTGCGCTGCTGTGAACGGCCGAGCGAGAATTTCACACCGCGATACTCCCCGAAGCGCGCGGATAGGTTGCGGATAATGATCTCATCGAAAAGCTTGTTGTAATCCTGCAATTCGGCGGGTGATGCTTGGCGTCCATAGCGGCCCAGGATGAAGCGGCCAGTGCCTTCGATATCAATCGCATTACGCAGGACGCTGGCTACCTTATCGCGTCGTTGGGTCTGGTTCAGGCGCTGGTCATTGATGGCATTCACCAAGTCTTGCCCAGCCCTATCCACAAAGGCGGTGGCGCGGGTGATATCCATTTGCTGTGCACGTGCTGGGATACTGGCTAGGCCAGCAAAGCCGGCCAGCAGAAGGCGGCGGGAAATCATGATGCGCGGCATTATCTGGACTCCATCACGCCTTGGCCGAAGCCAACGCCACCGGCGGGCGCCACCGCGCCAGCGGGGCTCTCCTTGTTCTGAATTTCAAAGCTGCGACGCTGACGATAGGCGGACCGCAGGGTAGAATAGGGATCAAGGGAAGTCTTGCGCACCATGTCAAAGGGTTCCAGCAGGGCTTCGCGCGTATCCACCACTGTCATGCCGACGCGCGTGTAATTCCAAACATCCAGGATTTGGCCTTGGCCTATCATGGATTGGGGGTTGGTATAGATATCTACTCCAAAGCCCACTAAATCACGCGCCGTGGTCGGGCCTAGCAGCGGAACAAACATAAAAAAGCCTTCGTCCACGCCCCAAACGGCAAAGGTCTGGCCCATATCCTCGGAATGGCCATGCACGTCGTAGCGGCGCCCAACATCCACAATGCCGCCAATCCCAATGGTGGAATTCACGATGAAGCGGCCAAGCGTTTCGCGTGCGCGCGGCACATTGCCTTGCAGCAGGTCACCGATCAGGATCGTTGGCGTGCGCAGATTGCCCAGCACATTGCGAATCCCGGAACGGACTGGTTGGGGGAGCAAGTCCCGATAGGCTTCCGCGATTGGCTGCAATACGGCCTTGTCTATTACTTCGTTCACTTCAAACATGGCGCGGTTGGCAGGTTCAAAGGGGTCGTTATTCTCCCGGAACTCCTGCAATGCTTCCGGGTCATCGGCAGGCGGGCGCGTGGCGCAGCCTGCCAAAAGCAGCAGGACAAGCGCGGCAGGGCCGAGGATGCGGGTGGCAAGTGGTTTCATAAAAGGCTTCTTAGCGCGAAAAGCTTGTTAATAGGAACCGCTTACCCCATGGGCCGTGCTCTTGCCAAGATGGGCACAATGGGCAATGGGGGCGCCGTTGCGGAAAAGCAAACGCCTCACCATGTCGGGATTTGTCATGAATAACCTTGCCCCTGGCCCGCTTGCGCGCTGGCTGACCGGTCCGCGTTTCAGCGCCCTGCCTGCTCCGGCCGCCTTGCCGGCGCCGCTTCTTTCCTTTGAATTCTTTCCGCCGAAGACGGACAAACTGGAAGAGCAGCTTTGGGCCTGTATTCGGCGGTTGGAGCCGCTGGGTCCTCGATTCGTCTCGGTCACTTATGGGGCGGGTGGCACCACGCAGGAACGCACCCATGCCACGGTGGCCCGCCTGGTTTCCGAAACCAGCCTTACCCCCGCTGCCCATTTGACCTGTGTTGGTGCGACGCGCGACGAGGTGGATGAGGTCGCGCGTCGGTATTGGGCCGCCGGTGTCCGCCATATTGTGGCTTTACGGGGTGATCCTCCCGCCGGGGCATCTGAATATGTGCCGCATCCGGGGGGCTATGCCCAGGCCGAGGATTTGGTGCGGGGCCTGAAGCGGATCGGGGATTTTGAGATCAGTGTGGGCGCCTATCCGGAAACCCATCCGGCGGCGCTTTCGGCAGATGCAGATTTGGATTTCCTGAAGCGCAAGATTGATGCGGGTGCGACGCGCGCCATTACGCAATATTCCTTCGAATCTGAGACTTTCTTGCGTTTCATTGATCGCTGCCATGCCAAGGGCATCAATGTGCCGATCGTGCCGGGTATTTTGCCGGTCTCAAACTTCCAGCAGGTGGTGAAGTTCTCGGCCATGTGTGGCGCTTCTGTGCCGGCCTGGATGGGCCAGTTGTTTGAGGGGTTGGAGGAGGATGCGGAGACGCGGCGCATGGTGGCAGCTGTGGTGGCCGCTGAGCAGGTGCGGCTATTGCAGGCCAATGGCGTGGACGAGTTCCACTTCTACACCCTGAACCGCCCCGATTTGACCTACGCCATCGCCCATATCCTAGGCGCCCGCCCTTCAAAGGTATGATTCAGTTTCGGCGGGGTCCGGGGTAATAGGCTTTGGTTTGGCGCGCAGCCGCCACACCAACCCTGCGCGCGCCGCTGGCCTAAGCCAGCGGGCACTCCGGCGGGGGTCTCGGGGCCGGAGCCTCCGCTTCTGCCCTTTGTTTGTTTTCTGGTTTATAGTTCGCTGATGCAGACCCTTTTCACCCCCGCCCAATTGTCTGACCCGGATATTGCCGAAAGCAACCGCATCCTCCGGAGTTGCGTCCATTGCGGCATGTGCACCGCGACGTGCCCCACGTTTTTGTTGCGTGGTGATGAATTGGATTCGCCTCGGGGTCGGATTTACCTGATCAAGGACATGCTGGAGTCTGGCCGCCCGGCGAGTGAGCTTGAGGTCCGACATATTGATCGTTGCTTGTCTTGCCTGTCTTGCATGACGACCTGCCCTTCGGGCGTGCATTACATGCATCTGGTGGATCATGCGCGGGCCTATATCGAAAAGACCTACCAGCGCCCAGCCGCGGAACGTTTCTTGCGGCGTTTGCTCTCAGTGGTGTTGCCTTATCCGGGCCGGTTTCGCCTGGCCTTGATAGGCGCCAGCCTGGCGCGGCCTTTTGCGCGGCTGGTGCCGGGCGCTTCACCCATGGCGGAAAGGATGCGCGCGATGCTGCGGCTGGCGCCGGCGCATGTGCCATCGCCTTCAGCGATTGAGCGGCGCGGGGTGTTTCCAGCTAAGGGCGAAAGGCGCGGGCGCGTTGGCTTGCTGACGGGCTGTGCGCAGCAGGTGTTGGCTCCTTCGATCAATGAAGCGACGATCCGGCTGCTGACGCGGATGGGGATTGAGGTGGTGGTGACCAAGGGTCAGGGCTGCTGCGGGGCGCTCGATCATCATATGGGCTATCATGACCCGGCAATGCGCCTGGCGCGGGCAAATATTGAAGCCTGGTCGGCGGAGATTGAGGGTGAGGGGCTGGATGCGATTGTGGTGAACGCATCTGGCTGCGGCACCACGCTCAAGGATTACGGCTTCATGTTCCGTGAGGAAGGGGCACCCTGGCGGGAGAAGGCTGAGAAGGTCGCGGGCTTGGCCGCCGATATTACGGAAGTGCTGACGCGGTTTAGCTATGTGCCCAGCAGGCCAATGCCGGGGCTGACGGTGGCGTATCATGCCGCTTGTTCGCTTCAGCATGGGCAGAAGATCACGGCGGAGCCGAAGGCCCTGTTGGTGAAGGCGGGGTTTGCGGTGAAGGAACCGGCGGAATCGCATATCTGCTGCGGTTCGGCGGGGACCTATAACCTGATGCAGCCGGAAATTGCGGGCCAGTTGAAGGAACGCAAGCTTGGGCATCTGGAACGCACCGGGGGTGTGGTTATTGCGGCGGGGAATATCGGCTGCCTGACGCAGCTTGGTGATGGGGCGATGCCGGCCATTCATACAGTGGAATTGCTGGATTGGATGGCGGGCGGGCCGGAGCCGGAAGGCATCGCCAAGGCACGCGAGTTGGCATGATGACGCGCCGCGCCGCCCTGCTGCTGGGTTTGGCGCTGCCGGGATTGGCGCTGGCGCAGGGCACCCCGCGGGCAGCGGAGCTTGATCAGCTTTTTGCCGTGCTGCGAGACGGCCAGGATGCGGCGCAGCTTGCGCTGGCGGAAGCGCGTATTCGGCAATTATGGGTGGAAGCGGCATCACCCGCCGCGCGGCTTTTGATGCAGCGGGGCACGCGCAATCTGAATGCGCGGCTGCCGGAAGAAGCGATTGAGGATTTTGACGCAGCGCTGACGCTGGCCCCCAATGCAGCAAGCGCCTGGCATTTGCGCGCGGAAGCGCTGGCGGCGCTTGGGCAAATGCGGGAAGCCGCGCGTGATTTGGCCGAGGCTTTGCGCCTGGAACCACGCCACTTCATCGCCCTGCAAAGCCTGTCGCGTTTGCAGACTGAGGCAGGCGATGCGCCGGGCGCCTTGCGTAGCATGGAAGCGGCGCTGGCGATCTACCCCACCATGCCGGGCGGGGCTGAGGCGCTCAGGCGCCTGAAGGCGGCTGCAGAGGGTGAGGCGCTGTAGGGATCACCCCTTCGGGCGGTGATCCTTGAAGGTTTCGCGCAGCTTCGTCTTCAGGATCTTGCCTGTCGCGGTATGGGGAATGTCGTCCACCACCACCAGATCATCCGGCAGCCACCATTTCGCGACCTTATCGGCCAGGAAGGCATTCATGGCGGCAAGATCAGGTGTGGTGGCGCCTGGCTTCATCACCAGGATCATCAGCGGGCGTTCATCCCATTTCGGATCATGCATGGCCACAACAGCGGCTTCCGCCACACCGGGATAGCCGACCGCAGCGTTTTCAAGCGCGATGGATGAAATCCACTCACCGCCGGATTTGATCACATCCTTGGATCGGTCGGTCACTTCCATGAAGCCATTGGCGTTGATGGTTGCGACATCGCCGGTATCAAAAAAGCCATCTTCGTCCAGCATGGCTTCATCTTCGTGCCGGAAGTAATTGCGGGCGATGGCGGGGCCGCGAACCTTAAGGCGGCCAAAGACTGTGCCGTTCCAGGGTAGGTCGCGGCCGGCATCATCGGTGATTTTCATCTCCACCGTGAAGGGCGGGCAGCCTTGCTTGGCTTGCAGGGCAAGGGCGGCTTCGGGGTCAAGCCCGCTGATTTCGGG
>CAMCHA010000125.1 GCA_945874515.1 Asaia bogorensis | reverse complement strand
GCGTAAAGTGCAGTCATTGGCAGGGAAACTGCGAGCACTTCGCCATTACGATCCGTCACCGCTGCGCGCGAAACTGGTGCTTCGGCCGGTGGTGCGGGCGGGCGTGAAAGCATGGCCGCGCGCTTGGATTCGGCCGGATCGAATACCGTCGCCAATGAAAGCTTTACCGCCACGGCGCCGAACAGGACCGCGAAACCGCAAGCAGCCAGCAGTAATCGGCCGCGCGATTTTTCCAACTGGGCATGACGCAGCAGATCAGGTTGCGAAACGCGCACCAAGGCACGGCTTGCGCTTTCCGTTACCGCGCCTTCACGTGGCCGATTGCCAGGTGGCGCATCGGGGGAAGGCTGGGGCGGCTTAGGGGTGGATGCCTCGTTCATGTCGCGCGCAACCCACTCAACGCGTCGCCCCTTGCGGGGCGCCTATCGGTACGGGGCGCGGCAGGGGCACAGGCGGCGGCAGCGCCCCAGTGACACCGCCAAGCGCGGAGGCGACAATCGCCGGCGGCGGCGGCGCAGCTGGCGCGACATGAAGTGCAGGCGTCACCCTTGGTGGTGCGGGCGGCGGTGCTGGGCGCGGCGCTGGCGGAGGCCTCACTGCCGCATTCAAGCGGGGCGGCGGTTCTGTTTGTGCCTGACGCGGCGGCGGTTCCGGCCTGGCGGGGGCGGGTGTTGCAGGCGCGGCAGCGACGGGACCTGGCACCATCAGCGCTTCCGGCCCTGAAGGCGGCAGTTCCACTGGACCAAACAGGGATGGCGGGCCGGCAAAAATCCGCGCTGCAGGCAAGCGACGTTCCAGTTCTGCTTCGCGAATGAATTGCGCCGGCGCCATGGGTTCCAGCGCCAAATGGCGCTGCGCCACTTGCCGCAGCCGGTCCGGTTCATTCAGCAGCGCCCATTCAGCGCGCAAAATCTGCGTGCGTTCGCGCACCACTTCTGTCTGGCGGTTCACTTCGCGCAATTCGCGATCTAGCATGGAAACAGAATGCTTCACCTGATACAGATGAAGCCCCGCACCTGCCGCGGCGATCAGGCTGACAAGCGTCAAGGGACGGATCATGCCGCTTGCTCCAGATTAAGGCGTTCTATGCCGCGCAGCCGTGCGGAACGCGCGCGCGGATTGGCCCTGCATTCCGAATCCTGCGGGCGCATTGCGCGTGGTGTCAGTAAATGGAAGGCAGGTTTGGTACGGCCAGAAAGTGCCGCCGGATCATGGCGCGAAGTCCCACCCCGGCCAGATGCCGCGGCCATGGCCTGCTTTACGATGCGATCTTCCAAGGAATGGAAGGCAACAACCACAAGCCGGCCGCCGGGGGCCAGCAATTCCATGGCAGCCGCGATGCCGCGTTCCACCTCAGCCAATTCGTCATTCACGGCTATGCGCAAAGCCTGGAAGCTGCGCGTTGCGCCATCAATGCCGGAAGGATCACGCGGCACGGCGCGGCGCACGAGTGCCGCCAGATCAGCCGTGGTCGTGAAGGGCGCTTCGACGCGGCGCGTGACAATGCTGCGCGCAATGCGGCGGGCGAAACGTTCCTCACCGAAACGAAAAATAATGTCAGCCAGCTCGCGTTCGGGCAGGCCATTCACCAGCTCCGCCGCGCTGGGGCCGGATTTTTCCATGCGCATATCAAGCGGGCCATCGGCGCGGAAGGAAAAGCCGCGCTCTGCCTGATCCAATTGGAAGGATGACACGCCAAGATCCATCACCACGCCATCAAGCGTGGCAATGCCGCGATCACGCAGCAGCGAAAGCATATCGCCGAAGCGGCCTTCCACCAGATGCAGCCGGCCAGCAAAGCGCTGCGCCAGCGCCGCACCACGCGCAATCGCATCCGGGTCGCGGTCTATGGCGAAAACCGTGCAACCGGGTGCTGCTTCCAGAATAGCGCGGGCATAGCTGCCTCCACCAAAAGTGGCATCCAGATAAGTCGCGCCATCTAGCGGGCCGAGCGTTGCCAGCACTTCCGCCAGCATCACCGGCACATGGCCTTGCATGGTCATGGCGTGCGCCCCTGAGCGGCAGGCAAGGTCAGGCTGCGTTCGCGCGCGCGCAGGCGCGCTTCTTCCGTGCGACGGCGCGCGGCTTCCGGTTCCCAAATCTGGAAAATCCGCCCAACGCCAACACAGGCAATGGCATCGGAAAGCGCCGCATAGGCAATCAGTGCTTCGGGCAGCACAAGCCGGCCTTCATTATCGGCGCGCGCGGCATGCGCATCGGCGAAAAGAGCCGCCGCCAGATCATCAGCCTGATCGGAAAAAGCATCCAGCCGGTCAAGCCCGGAAGCCAGCGCCTCAAAAGCCGCCACCGGCCAGGCTTCAATGCAGGGCGCGCGATGGGATGGGCGCAGCACCAGCTCCTCAGAGCCGACGCGCTCCAGCACGGCACGAAAAGGCGCCGGGACGGAAATCCGCCCCTTGCGGTCCAATTTGCCGATATGGGTGCCCAGGAATTGGGTCATCGCCCCCCGCGCGCCTGCCTTGCGCCATTATTAAAGACCGGGCGTTTCAGCGGCCGACGGGGCCCCCCGACCCCGCCGGCTCGCCCGACCATCCCGCTTGAACCCCGCTCGCCCCCCCGAGCGCATTGGGGTTTTCATGGGATGAGATGGGATACCATGGGAAAGTCTGGGCCGACAAGCCAAAAAACGGCTTTGGGAAGGCAATTGGCGCATAAATTCGCAATTCCCCCCGGGTTTGCCGGTGGCGGATGCTTCGAGATGGGTTTTCGGCTGAAAAGTAGCGTCAGACGGCCTGTAAGCCGGGTTCTGTCTTGCCCCTTGCGGGGCATGGACGGCCATTCCTCTGGAGCCCGCATCACTGCGGGCTTCGCGCGGCCAACCCGGGCGGAAGGGCGGAAATGCCCCTGCGCCAGCACCTTGCAGCGCCGCGCCGTCCGCCCCTATTCGGCCTTGCTCCGGGTGGGGTTTACCCTGCCGCCCCCATTGCTGGGGGCGCGGTGCGCTCTTACCGCACCGTTTCACCCTTACCGCGAGGTGTCGCCACGCCGCGGCGGTTTGTTTTCTGTGGCACTTTCCCTGAGGTCGCCCCCGCCGGCCATTAACCGGCACCCTATTCCCGTGGAGCCCGGACTTTCCTCCAGCCCGTGATCACTCACGAACCAGCGGCCGTCCAGCCGTCTGACGCTTGGGGCATCTGGGGCTATGGGGGTGGGGTGGTCAAGGGGAAGCGCTGATAGTGGTGATGGTGGTGGTGCGGGCTGAATTGAAAACCTCCCCAAGTAGCAACCCCACAAAAAACTGACTACATTTCTGTATCAGAATGGTTAATAGGTCTCCACGTCCTTGAGCCGAAGCAAGAAAAACTACAACGGCGGAAGCTCTGCTTGCGTCAAGCGCGTTATTCACGGTTGCCAACCAAAGCAAGGATGCATCAATACTGGTATCTCAGATCAGGTGCTGAAAAAGTGACGTCTCCGTTTCAATCCATCCGCGCAATCGATTACACTGTCATCCTTGTTCGGGATATGGAGGCTATGCAGCATTTCTACGAGGACGTGCTGGGATTTGTATTCATCCGAGAGTTGTCTGAGAATTGGCGCGAGTACCGTGTCGGGTCGAATACACTTGTACTTGCCCGCCCCAGACGCTTAGCTGACGAACCGGCGACGCCGAAAGGCAGTGCCTCCGTCCAGCTCGCGTTTCGGGTTCCACCCCCTGATGTTGATCGCTGCGCCGAGTGGTTGGCACGAACAAAGATCGCCATGCTCTCGCCACCAACGAGCCACGCCTTCGGTCACCGCACGCTTTTCTTCCGCGACCCTGACGGTAACCTAATCGAGATCTACGCAGAGATTTGAGCAAGCCTAGTCTCATTCGGAGCAGGCGGAGGCCCTCATCGCGGACCACGCAACCCCCGAGGTCACCCCGAGGGGAGCGCAGGGTTAAATGTTGCTGCGCGCACAAGCATTCACCTTCTTTGCTTACGCCGCTGTCGCTGGGGCATGCGAGCCCAATTCACTCAGCCCTAAGCTTGACGTTGCGTTGGAGAGCGGCCGTCTGACGCTTTGGGGGTGGGGTGGTCAAGCTGAATCGCCAAGCCCGATAAGGCGCAGCCTTGGCCAGCGCGTGAGCCAGCCCTTAGCTTCAAGCCGCGCCAGCGGAATTTCCGGCTTGGTACGAAAAGCCGGCGTTGGGCGAATAATCATCTCCAGCACATCCTCAACGCCAAAGGGCGCCAGGATTTCAACGCCCTTTGGCCCAAGGCGCGCGGCGATGGCGGTTGCGGTTTCCGGCCAATGGGTCAAGGCATCCGCAACATCGCCATAGGGGCGATGCCCGTTCCGTTCATGCATGCGCGCCTGGTTGCGCACGGACCATGGAAGGTCAGGCGCGGCGGCGCACAGCGCGGCCTCAATCCTTGCGTCATGCTCAGCGGTTGCGATGGCCGGATCATGAAACACCACATCCAGATCAGCGAGTGGCGTGGCTTCCGTATCCTTTCCAGAAAGATGATCCCACACAGCGTTGCGCACAAAGCCTGCGCCAATCCAGGCGCCCGCAGGTCCATGCGCGGCGAGCACCGCAAGGCAGCGCATCATGCGCGGGTTATGCGCGATGAAATCAGCGATATCGGAGGTGTCGCGCATGCGTTTAGGCAAATGCGCTCGCCACCGCCGCCACCCGCGCGCGTGTCGCTTCATCCGCAATTCCATCGGCGCGCCCCGGCAGCCAATGGCGCTGAAACGCTGTCAATATAACGGAAAGTGGCAAATCGGTGCGATAGCCAATGGCACCAAGCAAGGGCAGCAGCGCGGTTTCCTCAGCAGGCGCCGCATCAGCGCCCGGCCAAAGCCCAACGCCATTCGCCGCCATTCCCTGCCAATCAAACAACTCCCCAGGGTCCTGCTTGCGATCGGGCGCAATATCCGAATGCGCCACCACACTCCGTTGATCAATCGGGTGGCGCGCCATGATCCCTAGGCACAAATCGCACACCGCCGCCATTTGCAGCGCGGGAAAGGGGCGATAGCCCCATTCATGGCCGGGATTCACAATCTCAATCCCGATGCTGTTGCCATTCAGCGCGCTGCGCCCGCGCCAATGCGAAATCCCGGCATGCGCCGCGCGACGGGTTTCCGCCACCAGGCGAAACACTGCGCCATCCTCTTCCACCACATAATGCGCGGAAACCTTGGCGGCGGGGTCACATAGCCGCGCAATCGCCTCCTGCCCTGAACGCATGCCCGTGTAGTGCAACACCAACGTATCAATCACCGCGCCATCGGGCCGCGCTTCATGATTGGGACTGGGTACGTCTCGGATACGAGGCAAGCTACAAGCCCCGCTGACGCTTGATCTTGTCCCAGGCAGCGTTGATCTGCGCCACTTGTTCCGTGGCGCGCTTGACGAATTCCTGCGGCACACCGCGGGAAGCCAGGCTATCCGGGTGGTTTTCCCGCATCAGTTTGCGCCAGGCTAGGCGTACTTCTTCATCACTCGCCTGCCTTGTCAGGCCCAGCATCTGATAGGGGTCTTCGCCTTGCACTTCCGGCGCCAGGGCACGGCGCGTGCCGCCCTTGGCGCGTTCCCAGGCGGCGGCATCCAAGGCGAAGCGCGCATGAATGCCGCGCAGCATATCGCCCTCAGATTTTGCAACCGGCCCATCAGCGCGCGCAATTTGCACCAAAGCGACCAACACATCTTCAAGCATGGCCTTGTTATCGGCGAAGGCCTCGCCAAGTTTTTCCGCGAAAGGCTCCCAGCCTTCGGAGGATTCCCGCGCCTGATCGAACAAGCGCCCCACCTCGCCAAGCGCTTCTGCCGGCACATGGAACAGGTTGCGAAAGGCCGCAATTTCTTCCCGTTTGATCGGCCCATCCACCTTGGCGAGCTTGGCGGAAAGAATGACGACCGAGAAGGAAAACAGGTTTTCCTTGCTGCCGAAAAACGCCATCAGATCGGGTGTGGCGGCGGAAATGGCGCCCGCCTTGCCGCCAAGCGCCCCGGCATCCGCGGCATGGCCAAGCGCGGCGCCCACCATGGCGCCCAAGGGGCCACCCATGGCGAAGCCCGCCACCCCGCCCAACATCTTACCCCAGAAACCCAAAACGCCTCCTGCTTGGCACTACTGTGCGGTTGTTACCACAAAAGCCTTGCCAGCCTGTAGATGTGCCGGATGGCCGAGCGCGGCAAGCTTTGGGCGTTAAAGATCAAGCGCAGTGGCGGTGGCCGAGAACAGGAAGGACGCCATGGCCGCATCCGCCCCGGGCCGGGCAAACAGCAACGCACCCACTGGCATGCCGGTATCAGTGGCCAGGCCAGCCCGCAGCGTGACAACCGGCCCGCCGAGCACCGTGGTTGGGATGACAAAGGAAGGATCGCCCGTGCTGCCGGCATCCGGCGCCACATCCGGCGCGGCAGGCACCAGGATGAAATCATCCGGCGCAAAGCCCGCCCAGAACCGCGCCCGAAAACCTGCCAGGTCACGGAGTGCCGCATGATACTCCTCATCCGGGATGGCAAGGCCCTCGGCAATGCCATCGGCAATGGCGGTCGCTATCCGATCACGCGGCAGCCCAGCATGGGTGCGGCCAAGCTCGGCCAACATCACGCGGCGATGGCGCAGGATCATTTCCTCAAACCCCGCGCCGGCGTTGGCACGATGCAGCGTGAGGCCCGCGGCGCCAAGCTGTTCGGCAAGTGCGGTGACGCGCGCCGCCGTTGCGGAGTGTTGCAGCTTTTCAATCAGCGGGTCTTGCAGCAGCACAATGCGGGGCGTGGTGGCGGGGCGGCTGGCAAGGCGCAGATGATCCGCCGCGTAACCCGACGCCAAATAAGCCGCATCCTGTGCGCTGGCACCGAACGCTCCGACCGTGTCGAAGGAAGGCGCAAGCGGCACCACCCCAACCCCGCCAATCGCGAGCGTGGAAGGCTTGAAAGCGCAAACGCCGGTATAGGCCGCCGGACGATTGACGCTGCCCGCGGTTTGCGTGCCGAGCGCCAAAGGCACCATGCCGGCGGCAATGGCAGCGCCAGATCCAGCCGAAGAACCGCCCGGCGTGCGCGCCAAATCCCACGGGTTGCGCGTGGGCGGCAGGCTTTGGAAGAAGGCATATTCCGTGGTGTGCAGCTTGCCCAGAACAATCGCCCCCGCCGCGCGTAGATGCGCGACCACGGTGGCATCCGCGCTGGCAGGTGCGAT
>CAMCHA010000124.1 GCA_945874515.1 Asaia bogorensis | reverse complement strand
TCATACTCAACGCCGGCGATGCGGCAGGCGTCTTTCAGCGCGCCTTCCGCCTGATCCCAGACCGCATCCGTCCCCGCGCGCTGCGCCGGGCGGTCGGAGAATTTCACGCGGAATTCGGTAAAGCCAAAATCGCGATAGATGGAAGAAAGCAAGGCGACGAAGCGCACCGTTTCATCCGCGATCTGTTCTTCGGCGCAGAAGATATGCGCATCATCCTGGACGAAGCTGCGCACGCGCATGATGCCGTGCAGCGCGCCTGAGGGTTCATAGCGATGGCAAGCGCCGAATTCCGCCATGCGCAAAGGCAATTCGCGGTAGGACCGCAAGCCCTGATTGAAAATCTGCACATGGCAGGGGCAATTCATCGGCTTCAGCGCCAGCACGCGGTCCTTTTCATCCTCGTCTTCCACGCGCGCCACGAACATGTTTTCGCGGTATTTTTCCCAATGCCCGGAAGCTTCCCATAGCTTGCGATCCACCAGCTGCGGTGTCTTCACTTCCTGATAATCGGCGATATCCAAGCGGCGGCGCATATAGGCCTCCACCGTGCGATACAGCCGCCAGCCCTTGGGGTGCCAGAAGACCGAACCCACTGCCTCATCTTGCAGGTGGAAAAGCCCCATTTCCTTGCCGATCTTGCGGTGGTCGCGCTTTTCCGCTTCTTCCAACTGCAACAAATAGGCGTCGAGTTCCTTCTGGTCGCGCCAGGCGGTGCCGTAAATGCGGCTGAGCATCGCGTTGCGATGATCGCCGCGCCAATAGGCGCCGGCCACCTTCATCAGCTTGAAGGCGGTGCCGATATCGCCCGTGCCGCGCATATGCGGGCCGCGGCAAAGATCAGTCCAGGCGCCTTGCTTGTAGATGCTGATGATTTCGGATTTCGGCAAATCCTGGATCAATTCGGCCTTGTAGCGTTCACCCTTGTCGGAGAAGAACCGGATCGCATCCTCACGGTCCCATTCTTCGCGCATAAAGGCATCATTGCGCGCGATGATTTCGCGCATCTTCGCTTCAATCGCGGCGAAATCCTCGGGCTTGAAGGGATCGTTGCGCGCGAAATCGTAATAGAAGCCACCTTCAATCGAAGGGCCGATCGTGACCTGCGTGCCCGGGTAAAGCGCCTGCACGGCTTCCGCCAGCACATGGGCGCAATCATGGCGGATCATCTCAAGCGCTTCTGGGTCGCGGCGCGTGATGAAGCGCAGTTTGGCGTCCTGTTCGATGGTCGCGGAAAGGTCCCGCAGCTTGCCATCCACTTCCATGGCAAGCGCCGCCTTGGCCAGGCCCGGGCCAATGGCGGCCGCGATAGTCGTGCCCGTCACCGCGCCGTCAAATTGGCGGATGGAACCGTCGGGCAGGGTAATCGCGGGCATGAACAGCGTCCTATTGGTTGAAAGAAGGCCGGACCATGGGCAGAGGCCCCTTCCGGGTCAAGCCGTTACGGGGTTTTGCGTGATCAAATCCCGAAGGGCGCCCTGCACATCAGTGAGCGGCAGGCTGGCCAAGGGCTGGCGCCGCAGCACGGCCACGCGCGGGCCGCGCGGGGCGCAAAGCGCGGGGTCGCTATCCTCACCGAACAGCGCCAGGGTCGGGCAGCCAGCCACGGCGGCAAGGTGCGTCGGGCCTGTATCATTGCCCACGCAAAAGGCCGCCCGCCGGGCAAGGGCGGCGATATCGGCGAAGCTTGTCTTGCCCGTCAGGTCACGCGCGCCGGGGGCGGTTTGCGTGATGGCCGCGCCCAGGCTGGCTTCGGCCGGGCCGCCCAGGATGACGGCTGGGATATCCAGCGCCGCCGCCAAGGCCCCGAAATTCGCGGCGGGCCAACGCTTGGCCGGCCTGCCGGGGGAAGCGCCTGGGATCAGCAGCGCAAAGCGATCCGGCAAGGCGAAGCGCCCGATATAGGCATCCAGCCAGCCAAGTTCCGGTGCCGGGAAATGGCCGATCCCGGCCATTTCCAATTGCTCCCGCTGGCGTTCCACCGTGTGCATGAAATCGCGGCGCGGATTGGCATGCGGGTGGGAAGCGCCCGCGGCAATGCCGGACCATTCCACCCCGCGCCCGACCAGCCAGCGATAGCGCGATGACCGGTCAGAGGTCTGCAAATCATAAACCCGGTCAAACCGCGCCGCGCGCAGCCTCCGCCCCAAGGCCCAAAGCGCGGCGAGGCCCTTTGGCCGGCCATCCTCCCACACCAGGTCAAACCACGGCGCCTGGCACGCGAGGGGCGCGAAGGGCGGCGTGGTCAGCAGGGTGATCTCCACCCCCGGGCGATGCGCCCTGATCGCCGCAAAAGGCCCAAAGGCCTGCGCGAAATCCCCAAGCGCGCCCAGCTTGATCACCAGGATGCGCGGCTTCATCGCAGCACTTCCCGATAAACGGCCATGGTCGCTGCCTGCATGGCCGCAGTCGTGTAGCCCGAAAGCACTGCTGCCCGTGCCCTTGCGCCAAGCGCCGCACGTTCGGCGGGCGGCAAGGCCAGTGCCTTGCCGATTGCGTCTGCCAGTGCAGCGGCATCACCGGGCGGAGTGCGCCAGCCAGTCACGCCCTCGGCCACGGTTTCGCGGGGCGCGCCAAGGTCACTCGCAATCACGGGCCGCGCCATGGCTTGGGCTTCGATCACGGTACGGCCAAAGGCTTCCGCATCGGTGGAGGCATGGATCACGACATCCGCCAGCATCAGCGCCGCCGGCATGTCATTGGCGTGACCCACAAGCCGCACGCGGTCTTTCAGCCCCAGGCTTTCAATGCGGGCTTCCAATTCAGCGCGAAAGGCCGGGCGTTCTTCCGCATCGCCGACCAGCAGGGCAAGTGAATCTCCGGGCAGGCGGGCCATGGCTTCCACCAGCACCATCTGGCCCTTCCAGCGCGTCACGCGCGCCGGCAGCATGATGATCGGGCGGCCTTCAGGCAGGCTCCAAGCGGTGCGGAGCTTTTCAAGCCTTTCAGCGTTGACCAAGCCAGGGTCAAAGCGCCGAGGGTCAACGCCGCGTGGGATCACGCGCAGGCGCGCCTCCTCCACCCCGTGCCGGGCGCGGATCAGGTCAGCGATGAAATGGCTGATGGCAATCACGCGATCACCGCGCGCCATCACGGAGTTATAGAGGCGCTTGCCGGGGAAGCCCTCATTATAGGCGCCGTGATAGGTGGTGACGAAGGGCAGGCCCGCGCGCCGTGCCGCCATCAGCGCCGACCAGGCCGGCGCGCGGGAACGCGCATGGATGAGCGCCACCCCTTCCGCCCGCGCCAGCGCCGTGAGCGCCGCCGCGTTGCGCCAAAGGGTGAAGGGCGATTTGGCGGTCAACGGCAAAGTGATGTGCTTGGCGCCCAAAGCCTCCAAGGCTGGCACCATCTCGCCGCCCGCCGAGGTCACAATGGCGCGAAACCCTGCGGCGATTTGTGCCTCGGCAATCTCAAGCGTGCCGCGTTCCACGCCCCCGGAGCGGAGCGCGGGCAGCACCTGCAACAGGGCGGGGGGTAGGGCCGTCATGGCGTAGGGTTAGCGCGGAATGGCGCTAAGGGCGACCTTAGCGCGAAGGAAAGCCCTTGCAGGCGGCGCGCGGGTTCGGCATTTGAGGGGGGTGACCTTTTATTTCACCGCCATGGTGCTGCTTTCGATCGGCGCCTTCATCCATTCCAAAAGCCCGGCGCCAGAAATGCGCCCGGCTTCCGAAGCTGCTTCCACCTTCTGGCTTTGGCTGTCGCGCGCGGCGTTCGTCACCTGGATCGCGCTGATTGTCTGGGGGTTCCGGGAATTGCATTGGTCCCAGCCGCTTGCGGCGGTGATGGTATCCTTGGTTGGCAATGCTGTGATCGCGATGCGCGGCCCGCGCGATGCCTGGCCCATGCTGTCCATGGTGTTCAGCGTGTTGGGCCTGGCGGCAGCCGCGATAATTCTTTTTGACTGGAACCCGCCGGGTTAGAGCATTTTCAAGCCAAGTGAGATCACTTGGCGACTCGGAAAATGCGACCAAAAATTAGAGCATTTTCAAGCCAAGTGAGATCACTTGGCTCTCCGGAAAATGCGACAAAACAAGAGTTTAGTGCGTGTCCTGTGAACGAATGTGCACGGGACGCGCACTAACCCGCCGGGATCAGCTTCACGCGCCGGCCATCCACCCCAAGCGCCAATTGGCCGGAACGCAGCGCCAAAGCGGCCTCGCCAAACACTTCCCGCCGCCAGCCATGCAGTGCCGGCACATCTTCCTGCCCCGTCGCTAGCTTTTCCAGATCATCGCTGGAAGCGAGCAACCTCGGCGCCACATCATGCTCCTCGGACTTTGCGGCCAGCAGCACTTTCAGCAGAGCCACAAGGGCAGGGGAGGGCGGCGGGCCGACCTTCTCCTTCTGCAACTGGGGTAATTCTTCTTCGCGGAGGGCGCGCGCCTGACGGATGGCGGCAAGCAGCCCCTCACCGGACTTGCCCTTGGAGAAATTCTCTGAAATGCCCCGCGCACGGGTGAGTTCCGCCGGGCTATCAGGCATGGTGGCGGCGATCTCCAGCAGCGTATCATCCTTCACCAGCCGCTGGCGCGGGATATTGATGCGCTGGGCTTCGCGTTCCCGCCAGGCGGCGATGGCACGCAAAACGCCCAGAAAACGACGGTTTGACGTGCGCGGGCGGAGCTTTTCCCAAGCTGTATCGGGGTCGGTCAAATAGGTCGCGGGGTCGGCCAGCGCGCCCATTTCCTGCCCCACCCAGTCAATCCGCCCTTCCCGTTCCAGGCGCAGCGTGAGGGAGACGAAAATCTTGCGCAAATGGGTCACATCCGCCGCCGCATAGGCCAATTGGCTATCGGATAAGGGCCGGGCGGACCAATCGCTGAAGCGATGGGCCTTGTCTATCTGCACCCCAGCGAGTGACCGGCAAAGCGAATCATAGGACGCCTGATCCCCGAAACCGGCCACCATGGCGGCGATTTGGGTATCGAAAATCGGGCTGGGCACAGCGCCGAATTTCAGCAGAAAAATTTCCACATCCTGCCGGGCGGCGTGGAAGACTTTCACGACATGGGGCTGCGCCATCAATTCGCCGAGCGGGCCAAGATCAAGCCCCGGCGCCAGGGCATCTACCAAAGCTACCTCATGCTGGCCGGCCAATTGGACCAGGCAGAGCTCTGGCCAATAGGTGCGTTCACGCATGAATTCCGTGTCCACGGTGACGAAGGGCTCATGCTTCAGCCGGTCGCAAAGCGCGGCGAGGTTGCCTGTATCGGTGATCAGGGCGGGGCTTTGTTCTGCTGCCGGGACGGCATGGCGACGGTTCATGACCATTTCCATACAGGGGCGCAGGGCCCCGGGAAAGCGTTGGGGTTGACAGAAACCCCTCCCTGGGGCGCTTTCCCCCGCCTTTCCGCCACTTAGGATGAATTTTCGCCATGCATGCCTATCGTACCCATCATTGTGGCGCGCTCCGCGCTTCCGATGCCGGCTCCCCCGCGCGGCTTTCTGGCTGGGTGCACCGCAAGCGTGACCATGGCAGCTTGCTTTTCATTGATTTGCGCGATCATTACGGCATGACGCAATGCGTGGTGGCCCAGGGTTCGCCCGTGCTGAAGCTGCTGGAAGAACTCCGCCCCGAAAGCGTGATTACGGTCACGGGCGATGTGGTGCCGCGCGAAGCCGGCACGGTGAATGCCAAGCTGCCGACCGGCGCGATTGAGCTTCGCGTGCGTGAAGTGGAAGTGCAATCCGCCGCCGAAGTTCTGCCCATTCAAGTGGCGGGTGAGGCGGAATTCCCTGAAGAATTGCGCCTGCGCTATCGCTTTTTGGATCTGCGTCGGGAAAGGCAGCATCGCAATCTGATGCTGCGCAGCCAGGTGATTTCATCGATCCGGCGGCGGATGATTGATCAGGGTTTTACGGAATTCCAAACCCCGATCCTGACGGCTTCAAGCCCTGAAGGTGCGCGGGACTTTTTGGTGCCGGCGCGGCTGCATCCGGGGAAATTCTATGCGCTGCCGCAGGCGCCGCAGCAATTCAAGCAATTGTGTATGGTGGCGGGGTTTGATCGCTACTTCCAAATCGCGCCCTGCTTCCGTGATGAGGCTTCGCGCGCGGATCGTTCCCCGGGCGAATTCTATCAGCTTGATTTCGAAATGTCCTTTGTGACCCAGGAAGATGTCTTTGCCGCGATTGAGCCCGTGCTGGCTGGCGTGTTTGAAGAATTTGCCGATTGGTCCGGCACGAAGCGTGCAGTGACGCCGGCACCCTTCCCGCGCATCCCGTATCAGCAGGCGATGCTGGAATATGGTTCGGATAAGCCTGATTTGCGCAACCCGATCAAGATCACTGATGTCAGCGCCCATTTCGCCGGTGGCGGTTTTGGCTTGTTTGCGAAAGTCACTGCATCGGGTGGCGTGGTGCGCGCCATTCCGGCGCCGGGGGCGGCGGGCCGTCCGCGGTCCTTCTTTGATGGGCTGAATGAATGGGCGCGCGCGGAAGGCCAGGGCGGGCTTGGCTATATCGCCTGGGATGCCGATGGCGCGAAGGGGCCGATTGCCAAGAACCTTGAAGCAGATCGCGTGGCCGCCATTGCCGCTGCCTGCGGGCTTGGTGCGGGCGATGCGGTGTTCTTTGTGGCGAATAAGGCAGCGGAGGCCGGAAAATTCTCCGGCGCCGTGCGCAATCGTGTGGGGCGTGATCTTGGTCTTCTGGAAGAAAACGCCTTCCGCTTCTGCTGGGTGACGGATTTCCCGATGTATGAACGGAATGAAGACACCGGTCAGGTCGAATTCAGCCATAACCCCTTCTCCATGCCGCAAGGCGGGCTGGAAGCGCTGAATTCCATGGACCCCTTGGACATCAAGGCCTTCCAATACGACATTGTCTGCAACGGGATTGAGCTTTCATCGGGTGCCATCCGCAACCATCGCCCGGATATCATGATCCGCGCCTTCGAAATCGCGGGCTATCCGGCGGAGGAAGTGGAGCATCGCTTTGGCGGCATGCTGAATGCCTTCCGCTATGGCGCGCCGCCGCATGGTGGCTCGGCGCCCGGCATTGACCGGATTGTGATGCTGATCGCCGATGAACCCGCGATTCGTGAGGTGATCCTGTTCCCCATGAATCAGCAGGCGGAAGATTTGATGATGGGCGCCCCGGCCCCCGTGCCGCCGGAACGGCTCAAGGAATTGCACATCAAGTTGGATCTGCCGCCGGTGAAGGGTAGCAAGCCGGGCTGATCCGCCGGTGCGAAACTTAATTGCGAAATATCAATTCTGATCCGCCG
>CAMCHA010000123.1 GCA_945874515.1 Asaia bogorensis | reverse complement strand
CGACCTTTCCGAAAACGCCGAATACCACGCGGCGCGCGAACGCCAATCCTTCATTGAAGGCCGCATCGCGGAGTTGGAATCGGTGATCCCTTCCGCTGAAGTCATTGATTCCAAAAGGCTTACCGGGGACCAGGTGCGCTTTGGCGCCTATGTCACCATCGTTGACGAAGAATCCGACGACGAGAAAAACTATCGTATCGTCGGCCAATACGAAGCCGATATGAAGAACGGGTCCATATCGGTCTCCTCACCCCTTGCCAGGGCACTTATGGGGCGCAAGGTCGGGGATTCGGTGGAGGTGCCGGCGCCTGGCGGTTCCCGTTCGGTCGAAATCGCCGCGGTTCGCTTCGTCTAGCGCGCGTCCCGTTCACATTCGTTCACGCGACACGCACTAAAGCTTTGTTTTGTCGCATTTTCCGAGCCACCAAGTGGTTCCACTTGGCTTGAAAATGCTCTCATAAAGGCAACCCCCATGCCGATGCGCGCGGCGCTGGCCGAAGGCCGCGCCATTACCCTGGCCGATATCCGCGCCGCCGCTGGGCGTATCTCGGGCGCCGTATTGCGTACCCCAACGCTTGAAAGCCAGGCGGTATCCCGCGCGACCGGGGCCAGGGTGTTCCTGAAGCTCGATAACCTCCAGGCTACAGGCGCCTTCAAGGAACGGGGTGCGGCCAACCGGCTGGCGCTGCTCACCGCGCGGGAAAGGGCTGCCGGAGTCATCGCCATGTCCGCCGGCAATCACGCCCAGGCCGTGGCGCGGCACGCGTCCCTTGCCGGCATCGCCGCCACCATCGTCATGCCGAAATTCACCCCGGCCACCAAAGTGACGCGCACGGAAGCCTGGGGGGCGCGGGTTGTGCTGCACGGGACCACGCTCGCCGAGGCCGCCGCCCATGCCCATACGCTGGCCGCGGCTGAGGGCCTGGTCTTCATCCACCCCTATGACGATGTTGCCGTGATCGCCGGCCAAGGCACGGCCGCGCTTGAAATGCTGGAAGACGCGCCCGCCATTGAAGCCCTGGTGATCCCGGTTGGCGGCGGTGGGCTTTGCGCCGGGGCCGCCATCGCCGCCGCAGAACTCCGCCCCGGCATGCCGGTTTTCGGGGTGGAGGTGGAATTCTACCCCGCCATGGCGCAGCGCCTGGCCGGCAAGCCCGTGCAAGTCGGCGGGCCAACCATCGCGGAAGGCATCGCGGTGCGCGATGTGGGTGAGGCGCCGCTCGCTATCCTGAAACGCCTTGGCATCGAGGTACTGGTTGTGCCGGAACGCGCGGTGGAACAGGCTATCGTCTTGCTCGCCGAAGGCGCCAAGGTACTCGCCGAAGGTGCCGGCGCTGCCGGCCTCGCCGCCATCCTCGCCTTCCCGGAACGCTTCGCGGGCAAGACCGTCGGCACCATTGTTTGCGGCGGGAATATTGACCCGCGCATCTTGGCCAACGTTCTACTCCGCGAATTGCTCCGCGATGGCCGCATCCTGCGCCTGCACCTGGACATCCCAGACCGCCCCGGCGTGCTGGCCGATATCGCAACCCGCGTCGCAGCCGCCGGCGGCAATGTGATCGAAGTCAGCCACCAACGGCTTTTCGCCGCCCCCAGCGTGCAAAGCGCGGAATTGGAACTGATGATCGAAGTGCGCGACACCGCCCAAGGGGATGCGATTGTCGCGGCGCTTGAGGCGGGGGACTATGTCGTACGACGAGGATAAGTGCGAGGCGCCGCCTCGCGCTCCGCCGGAGTGGCCGTGCCACCCCGGACCCCACCTGGACTTGGCAGCCCCCAACGCGCAAGCTTGACCCGCTTAACTGGCGGAGAGCGTGATGGAACTCAAAGGCAAAGTCGCACTGGTCACAGGCGGGAATGGCGGGCTCGGGCAACGCATCTGCCACGCGCTTGCACGCGAAGGCGTGCATATCGCCGTCATGTACGCGCAAAGCAAAGACCAGGCAGAAGGCGTGGCACGAGACCTTGTTAGCCAGTACCAAATCAACGCGGCTGCCTTTGGCTGCGACATTACCGATGGCGCGGCAGTCGAAAACCTGGTCGCGGCCGTGACCGCACGCTTCGGGCGGCTTGATATCCTGATCAACGACGCAGCCTTCAATAAATCCGTGCCCTTCCAGGATTTGGACAGTCTGACCGTCGAACTCTGGGAAAAAATCATGGCGGTGAACCTCACGGGACCCATGCGGCTTATCAAGGCGGCGGCACCCGCGCTGAAGGCCAGCGGGGCTGGGCGAATCGTCAATATCTCCTCAGTCGCAGGGCTGGGGCCGACCGGGTCCTCCATCGCCTATGCGGTGTCCAAGGCCGGGCTGATCCACCTGACGCGCTGCATGGCCGTGGCATTGGCGCCGGAAACCCTGGTGAATTGCGTCGCCCCGGGACTGCTGGAAGGCACCCGCGCCACCGCCAACCTGCGGCCCGAACAGATCGAACGCTCCGCCGCAACATCGCTGCTGCATAAAGCCGCCGATAAAGATGATTGCGCCGATATGGTGGTGACCATGTGCCGGACAGAAACCATGACCGGCCAAACCATCGTGATTGATGCGGGGCGGATTTTTCATTGAACTGGGGAGGGGTGAACAATCTGTTTCACCAAATTGATCGTCTAACTTGGAGGCCCGTAGCAAAACACTGTTTATATTAGTTTTTTATACACCCCTCTGCACCAGAAAGCCTGCATCCAGAGAACTAAATATCACAACTAAATGTGACGCCAAGCACGATGCGATAGATGCACTACAAAAGCTTGTCGTTTTCCTCCGTCTTAGCCGTGGACGTTTGTTCGCCGAGTTCGTCTAGGCCTCTACTGGTTATGCTATATTCTCCAGAACTCACTCGTTTTACGAGGCCTCGCTTCTGATAAATCGACATTTGTGATCTAAGCGTTGGATTCGTCGTTGGATACCCCTGGTCCGCCGCAAGTTGAAGAAGGGCGTCATAGCTGAACGCTCGTTCTGGCTCTTGAGCCATTGCAGTAAGGATCGCCCTCCAAGTAGCGCTTAGGCTTCTCCTTCGCTTCGTCGGTTGCCCGTCGTCGGGAGACCTCCGGCTTAAAGTGACGACGTGCGAATCGGATGACGCACCCAAAAGACGCGCAACCCTCTCAAGAGTCGCCAACTCTGCGCGCAAAACCTCGATTCTTCTGTTGGCCTGGGCCAATTCAGATTTTTTTGCGGCGATTTGATTAGACAAAATAGCGGCGGATTCCATAAGGGTGCCCATAGCCGCAAGCAAAAAGAAATGCAACATCATTTTTGTTTTGATTCTCAAAATTAAATGCAACGGCAGCCTTGACGGGCCACTCGCTGTTGCGCTATCTCAATCCTTGGTGCCTGCCGCCGTTCGATAATGATTTTCACCTTTGCCGAAGCGCCCTAAACGGGGGGGCGCATAAGCGTCTCCGAGCACCGGGTCTCTCTACCCGGAGTAGGAGATTTAAGATGAATTCTAAGTTCGAGAGGCCGCAAAGGATTTGTGGATGGCCGAAACCGGTAAGTGTATGTTCTTATGCCCGGTTTCGGCTCCAAAAGTGGGAGTTCGTTTGCTCTCACTGCAGGTCGTGGCCTAAGCGGTAGCCGCCGCTTAGCCGTGGCTTAAAAAGGCGGCAGGTACCGCCTTCATTTAGTGAATCACATCTCAGACTCCGCGTCTACAGTAAACTTGCAAACACATAATCCCTGAAGCCACCAAGATAGCTAAGGTTCCAGAAGATTGTGCACGAATATATGACTACAACATTCACTTTACGGTTGTAATAAGCTCTTAAGTTTGATACTTTTGGTTGTATTAAATCCAGCCTGGGAGAACCCCCATGCCTCGCCTCGCCCCCTTGTTTGCTCTGCCAATCCTGCTCGGCTGCGCTTCCGCCACCCAGACCTATGCGCCGGATGGCCGCTCCGCCCATGCGGTGGATTGCGGCGGGTTGATGCGCGATTGGGGCGCCTGCATGGAACGTGCTGGGGAGATTTGCGGCGCCAAGGGCTATGACGTGCTGGCCCGCGATACGGATCGCAACCGTTCCGGCGGCTATTCCCGCCGCGGCTCTGCCGGCGGGGGCTTCGCCGCCACAACCCATACCCGCAACATGCTGATCTCCTGCCGCGGCACGCAGCAGGCGCGGGAGGGTTAAACGTTGCGCCGTCAGCGGTGCCTTTATGGCGCGCTGATCAGCAGCCGATTGGTCTTTTCAAGCGCCGCTACCAGCGCCTGGAATTCGCGCGCGAAAACCTCCCGCGCTGTGCCATTCTGCGCCAGCTCATCACCAATCTCGCCAATGCAACGCTTGCCATCAATGCGGGACAGGATCGCGCCGGCCAAACGCGGCAAGGGCACCGGCACGGTCAGCCCATCAAAGCTCACGCGCAGTACGCCATCGCGCGGCAAGCCGGCGGCGAGCTTTGCGCCATCCAATTCACGCAGGCACGGAATGGCGGCGGGATCATCCCAAGGGGCGGTGACCACCGGCGCATCTGCGCGCACACAATAGGCGATATGCACGCCCATATTGCCGGTGATCGCCTCGGCCAAAGCGGCGCGTTGCACCGTATCCATGGCTTCGATGCGCGGGCGCAGCTTGGGGTCGGAAAGATAGGAAAGCGGGTCGTAACGCAGCGGTTCCACCAGACACGCTATCCGCAATCCCGCCGCCGTGATCAGCGCATTGAAGGCTGGTACGGTGAAAGCAACATCGCGCGGATTCAAAAGCAGATCATAAAGCCCGGCATCGCCGCCCTTTTCGTGATCCGTGATCCAGGGATTGCGGCGCAACCAGGCGGTTTCCGGCATTTGCCGCCAAAGGCGCTTTGCCACCTCCACCCGCGCTGCCGGGGTTTCATCGGGCGGTGCCAGCAGGCGCAGCGCATCCTGCGCCATATAAACGCCTGTGCGCCCATGCGGCGCATAGACCATGAGCCCCAAGCCACCCCCCGGCGCCAGGGCTGAAACCAGCGCCTTCAGCCCCGCAAGTGGATCAGGCAAATGATGCAGCACGCCACAGCAATCAATGTAATCGAACGGCCCAAGCCCGCTGCCCGGCAGGTCCAGCAAAGACCCTTCCTGGAAAATCACATTGCCGAGCTTGCGCACCGCAACCCGCGCTTCCGCCACGCGCCGCGCAGCGGCGGAACGGTCGAGCCAGGTGACATCCCCCGCCCGCCCGGCATTCGTCATTTGCTGCGCAAGCATCACAGTGGCATCGCCACTCCCGCCCCCGGCGACCAGGGCGCGCAAGGGCTGGTTCGCGGGGCGGCGGGCGCCGAAAATCCAATGATCCACTTCGCGCAAATGGCTTGGGCTGCCGATGATCAGGCGCTTGGGCTCATCCCGCGGGTCCCGCTGGGGGTAGGGATAGGCATCATATTGCGCGGCAAGCGCGGCATCGGCGGCGTCTTTCATGGCGCCTATCTACCAAGCCCGGTGAAAGCCGAAAGCCTCATACCGCCTCGCGCGCCAGCAATTCCTTGAGCAATTCCACCGTGCGCGCGGGCTGTTCCTGCTGTACCCAATGCCCCGCGCCCGGCACCAGATGCGCTGCCGCCATGCGCGTGCAGGCAATGCCCTGCATACGCTCAAAGGCGCCGGGCGCCTGAAACACACCCCAATCTGATGCGCCCGCGATGAAGACCGAAGGCACATCAATGCTGCGCCCGGCAAAAAGCGCCAAATCCGCATTCACTTCCGGCGCGAAGCGGGTGCGATACCAATTGAGCCCGCCTTGAAAGCCCGTGCGGCCATATTCTTCTGCATAAACCGCCATTTCTGCTTCCGTCATCCAGGCGCAGCCCGCAACCTCAGCGGCACTTGGCATTTCATGCGCGACGGTCTCTGGCATGGTCTCGGCCCGGTCCATCACATAGTAAGTGGGCAGCTTCGCCATTTCACCAGCCGACCAATCACGCAAATGGTGCGGCTTATTCGCCGCCCAATCGGCGCTTTTGTGGTGGTAATAGGCGCGCATGAAAGCGTGCAGCCCCTGCGCCGCGCCAATCATATCCGCATTGGCCGGGCGCGTGGCGTAATAGGCGTGGTAGTGTTTGCGCGGGCGCGGCAGGGCGGCGAGCGCCTCATCCAGCCCCGGCATGGCGGAGGAACCGTTGGATTGCTGGCCGGGCTTTGGCCAATCCGGCCCGCCGGCAAACGGCGCGCTCATCAGCGCCACCCGGCGAAACACATCGGGCCGCGTCAGCGCGCACCAGGCGGCAACCGGCGATCCAAAATCATGCCCAATCACGGCCGCGACTTCCCGGTAGCCAAGGGCGGCCACCACGCCCAGCGCATCACGCACCAGATTGGTCAGGCGAAACGGCGCCAGCGGTGCATCGTATTCCGTATCGCACCCCGTAGTGCGGCCATAGCCGCGCTGATCCGGCGCCACCACGTGATAGCCCATTGCCGCCAAGGGCAGCATCACATGCCGCCAGGAATAGGCGAGTTCCGGAAAACCATGCAGAAGCAACAGGCAAGGCCGGCCCGGCGTTTCATGCCCGGCTTCCAGCAAATGCACCCGTAACCCGTTGATGCCTTCAAGAAAGCGGGAGCGAATGCCTTGCGGCAAGGTTGGTGAGCTGAGCGATTCCATGGCGGTGTTTCCTTCGTTCACCCCATCCCGCCCGAACCACGCCCAGCAATCAAGCCCCGCATTGACGCACGCCCCGGCAGGCGAGACTTTGCTGCCATGCAGGATGGTATTCCCTGGTCTTCGGACCTTCTGACCCTCGCGCGGCGCTTCGGCCAGCGGATCGCGATCACGGATGGTGACGCCAGCATCACCTATGCGGCGCTTTCTGCCCGCGCCCATGGCCTGGCGCGGCGCTTGGTGGCGGAGGGTTTCAAGCCCGGCCAACCCGTGGCCACCTTCGTTCCCAATGGCTGCGATGCGCCCTGGGTTAGTTATGGCCTGACCATGGCCGGTGTGGCGGAAACGCCCTGCAATACCGGGTCCACCGATGCGGAATTGGGCTGGTTCGCGGAATTGACAGGCTTCAAGCGCATCATCGCACCGCAAGCATCTTGCGCGCGGCTTGCAGGGCTGGGGTTCGCCCCGCTGCCGCTGGAAGATATCGCCCCGGATGACAGCACTGCGCCGCTGCCGCCTGTGCGATCCGATGCTTGGGGGCGGATTATTTTCACCTCCGGCACTACGGGCAAGCCCAAGGCGATCTTGCACAGCCATGGCGGGCGCTATCTGGCCAATATCCTGCAACGCGCCGTGCTGCCCTTCACACCGCAGCCGGGTGAACGCGT
>CAMCHA010000122.1 GCA_945874515.1 Asaia bogorensis | reverse complement strand
CGCGCCTGCTTGCGGCGGCGTTCCGGCTGCGGCATTCCCGAAATGGTCCGCATATTATGCAGCCGATCCGCGAGCTTAATCAGCAGCACGCGGATATCCTCGCTCATCGCCAGCACAAGTTTGCGGAAATTCTCGGCCTGTTTGGTGCGTTCGGATTGCAGTTCAAGCCGCGTCAGCTTGGTGACGCCATCCACCAGCCGCGCCACTTCCTTGCCGAAGCGGGTTTCAATATCGCCAAGCTTGAGCGACGTATCCTCAACCGTGTCATGCAATAGCGCGGTGATGATGGACCCGGTATCCAGCCGATAGCCCGCCAGGATTTCCGCGACCGCGAGCGGATGCACGATATAGGGCTGCCCATCATCGCGCTTTTGCGGCGCATGGGCTTTTGCGGCCATGTCATAGGCCGAGGTGATCAGCGCCCCATCGGCGCGCGGATCATAAGCAAGAACGTGGGAAGCAAGTTCAGCGCCGGGCGAAGGGGCGCGCCCCGCGGCCAGACCTTCAGGCGCGCGGGGAAAATCCAGGGGGAAGCAGACGGTGACGCTTCGCCCCATCGGCCTTCCTAGCGCTTACCGCCAAGTTCGGCGGCGATGGCGGCTTCCAGATCATCGGGCGCCATGTCTTCGGCGCCGGCGTCCGGCAGGGCTTCTTCCTGCACATCCATGATGCCGAAGATGTTTTCATCGGTCGCGATCAAGTCAATCACTTCTTCCTCGGCGGGCTCAGGCTCCGGCGCGCGCTGCAAGGATTTGATCAGATCAGCTTCCAGCGCGGGAAGATCGGCCTTTTCCTCGGCGATTTCACGCAAAGCCACGACCGGGTTCTTGTCATCGTCCCGATCCACAGTGATCTGTTCCCCGCGGCTGATATTGCGCGCACGCTGCGCGGCCAACAGCACAAGTTCAAAGCGGTTGGGAATCTTTTCGATGCAGTCTTCAACGGTAACGCGCGCCATGAGGGCTCCAAAGACAAAAGGGGCGCGCGGCGGGGGCCGGGCGCCCGGCTGGACCGGTTATCTGCTCCAAATAGTCGCCCCGGCGACGCTTTGCAAGGATTTCAAGCGCCTGGGGCGTCAGGCGGGAGTAACAGGGCGCAAATCCTGCGCCGGAAGGCCAGCGATCAGCGCCGAAACGGGCTGCTTGAGCCGCGGATGCACCCAGCCGGGCGCGACCTCGGCCAATGGATACAACACAAAGCCGCGCAGATGGGCGCGCGGATGGGGCAGCACCGGGTCAGGCGCATCCCGCACCAGCCCATCCAGATCAATGATATCAAGATCAAGCACGCGCGGCGCATTGGGATAGGGCCTGGTGCGCCCGGCGGCGTTCTCAATGGCTTGGAGTGCAGCGAGCAAGCCCAGGGGCTCAGCCGCACCTTCCAGCAGGGCTACCCCATTTACATAGCGCGGCGCGGATGGGTTGGGCGGGATGGGCGCGCTCTCCCACCAGCGGGACGCCGCCACCACGCGAAGCCCCGGCAGGGCATTAAGTGCGGCCAGCGCCGCCTTGCAGCTTTCCAGCGGCGGCGCGCCATCGCCCGCTGGCAGATTGGCGCCAATCGCGATTAGGGCCTGCCCGCTTCGCATCCGCTCAGCCGACATGCGCTAAACTTTGGTTTGGTCGCATTTTCCTAGTCGCCAAGCGATTACCACTTGGCTTGAAAATGTTCCCGTCTGTTTGGTCGCATTTTCCGAGTCGCCAAGCGTTACAGCTTGGCTTGAAAATGCTTCCGTCTGTTTGGTCGCATTTTCCGAGTCGCCAAGCGTTACCGCTTGGCTTGAAAATGCTCTGGCGCGCGGGGCATGACAACGCAGAATTTATAGTGTAATAAAAATTTCCGTATTTGATCTCTAATTTCAAACCATTGAGGATCATTTGATGCCTGCTCATGTTGCTCGGCGCCAGGCCGGTCCGGAACGCGTTGGCCTGTTCGTTGATGGCGCCAACCTCTATTACGCCACAAGAGCCCTTGGGTTCGAGATGGATTTCGCCGCCATGCTGCGGTTTTTTGGCAGCTCCACCTATCTGGTGCGCGCTTGCTACTACACCGCGCTGATCGAGTCCGAGGATTACTCGCCGCTTCGCCCGCTAACGGATTGGCTGGCCTATAATGGCTGGCGCGTGGTGACCAAGCCCGCCAAGGAACAGGCAGACCCCACGGGGCGCCGGCGCATCAAGGGCAATATGGATATCGAATTGGCGGTGGATATGATGGAATTGGCACCGCATCTTGATCATGCGGTGCTGGTTTCTGGCGATGGTGATTTCCGCCGCGTGGTGGAGGCTGTGCAGCGCCTGGGCGTGAAGGTGACGGTAGTTTCCACCATGGAAAGCCAGCCGCCCATGATCGCCGATGAATTGCGCCGCCAGGCTGATGGTTTTCTGGAATTGGCCGATATCGGCCCGGAAATCGCCCGCCGCGCCCCCGCCGAAGCCCGCCCGCGCCCCGCACCGCCCGCCGCTGCCTTGGCAACTAGGCCAAGCCGTATCACTCCTGCCGACCCTTATGGTGAGGCGCCGGATATCGAGCCTGAATGAGCGAAATGATGGCGCCGGGCCGCGATTGCGCGCTTTGCCCAAGGCTTGCCGAATATCGCGCTGCCAATCGGGCGAAGGAACCCGGCTGGCATAACGCGCCCGTGCCTAGTTGGGGCCCGCGAAAGGCACCGCTTTTGGTGCTCGGCCTCGCCCCCGGGGTGCGTGGCGCCAATCGCACCGGACGGCCCTTCACCGGGGATTATGCCGGCAAGCTGCTTTACACGACCTTGCTTGAATATGGCCTAGCCCGCGGCGCCTATGGCGAAGACCCGAAGGATGGCATGGAGCTCACCGGCTGCCGCATCGCCAATGCGGTGCGCTGCGTGCCACCGGAAAACCTGCCGCTGCCAGTCGAAATCCGCGCCTGCAATGACTTCCTGAAGGCCGAGCTTGCCGCCATGCCGGCCCTCCGCGTCGTGTTGGCGCTTGGGGTCGTCGCGCATAACGCGCTGCTCCGCGCCAAGGGCATTCCGGCTTCGCGCTTCGCCTTCACCCATGGCGCGCGGCGTCGCTTGCCCGATGGGCTGATCCTGGCCGATTCCTATCATGTGAGCCGCTACAACACCTCAACCCGGCGGCTGACAACTGAGATGTTTCAGGCGGCCATGGCGGGCGTAACCGCGGCGCTCAACGGCAAATAGCGCCAAGCAAACCTACAAATTTTGAGAAGAAACCTTTAGACCCGAAGGTCGAGCAAGGATCCGCGCGGCATCGGCTTCGTCGGCTCGGGCGGGACGGCGTCCAGCGAGCGCTGAGCACTTTGCCCCGGGCCATTAGCGCGCAGCATATCCACCGGCTGTACCGGCGAACGCGCCTGGATGATCCCGGAATTTGCCGAGACTTCCTGGGAGACGGCTGCAATGGAGTTCAGACTGAGCATAGGGGGAACCTTAGGCCGTAAAGATGAATGAAAGGTTAACGCCGGGCCGCCCTTTTGCACAAGGGGCGTCAATTTTAGCCTGATCTTCGGCTTCTGGTTGATCGGGTCGGCTGCTTCCATGCACCTATAATTGCACGAGAAGCCTTAAAAAATTGGGGTATTCTTCCCTGACGCGGGATTAACGGCACATCCTCCCCGAAGCGAAAACCCCGGGGAGGGGAGCCATGATCAGGTTCGGAGTGCCATCGGCACGAAGGGCCGTTCCGCCGCACCACTGTAGACCTGGCGGGGGCGGCCGATGCGTTGGCTTGGGTCTTCGATCAATTCCTTCCACTGGCTCACCCAGCCCACCGTGCGCGCCACGGCAAACAGTACGGTGAACATATGGGTTGGAATGCCCATGGCCTTCAGGATAATGCCCGAATAGAAATCCACATTCGGATAAAGCTTGCGGCTGACGAAATAATCATCGGAAAGCGCAATGCGTTCCATTTCCATCGCCATATCCAACAGCGGCTCATTCTTGATGCCGAGTTCCGCCAGCACTTCGTGGCAGGTTTCCTTCATGATCTTAGCGCGCGGGTCGAAATTCTTATAAACCCGGTGGCCGAAGCCCATCAGCTTGGTGTGGCTGTTCTTGTCCTTCACTTCACTGATGAACGCAGGAATATTCTCGGGATGCCCAATCTCGGCGAGCATTTTCAGCACGGCCTCATTGGCACCACCATGCGCTGGGCCCCAAAGGGCAGCGATACCCGCCGCGATGCAGGCAAAGGGGTTGGCACCGGTTGAACCCGCCAGCCGCACCGTGCTGGTGGACGCATTCTGTTCGTGATCCGCATGCAGGATCATGATGCGGTCCATCGCGCGCGCCAGGATAGGGTTATTCACCCAGGGCTCGGCCGGCACGGCGTTCAGCATATACAGGAAGTTCTCCGCATAGCTCAGATCATTGCGCGGATACATGAAGGGCTGGCCGATGGAATATTTGTAGGCCCAAGCCGCAATGGTCGGCACTTTCGCAATCAGGCGGAAGGCCGCAATTTCACGCTGCCGCGCATCATTGATGTCCAGGTTGTCATGATAGAAGGCCGCCAAAGCGCCAACCACACCGCACATTATCGCCATCGGGTGCGCGTCGCGGCGGAAGCCATCAAAGAAGCGGCGGAGCTGTTCATGCAGCATGGTGTGATAGGTCACACCCTTGCGGAATTCCTCATACTCTGTGGCATTGGGCAGATTGCCATTCAGCAGCAAATAGGAAATTTCCAGGAAGCTCGAATTTTCGGCCAATTGATCAATGGGATAGCCGCGATACAGCAGGATGCCGGCATCACCATCAATATAGGTGATGGTGCTTTCGCAGGCAGCGGTCGCGCCATAGCCGGGGTCGAAGGTGAAGATCCCAAGATCGCCATAAAGCTTGCGAATATCAGCAACATGCGGGCCCAGCGTGCCGCCCAGCAAGGGCAACGTCGTGCTTTTGTTTGTGCCATCCAACGTGATGGTAATGGACCCCTGGGGCTTCGTGGTCATGCTTGTCTTCCTCAAAAACGGTCACGCCACCAGCACAAGCGGGGGCGCTAAATCATGGTGCAGTGCAAGATAGGGGCGGAGCAGGCAGATTGGCAAACCGAGTGACCGGCAGCCGGGGAAAGCCTAACGCCAAAGCGTAAATTGCTCTTGAAGATGGGGGTAAAACGCTGCGCCCAGCCCTTTTCAGAAACCGGCCCATTTCAGAAATAGGCAAAGGCGCTCAACGCCGCCGCCAATCGGCCGGCATCTGGCTGGTATCGGCCCAAAGCCCTTGCCGGCCATCACGCGCCGCCACTTCCAGGGGGCGCAGAACGGATACTGATGCCAGCGCGTAACCCGATTCCACCATCGCGGCGTTCAAATCGCGCCCACCGGCGGTACAGCGGCCAAGCCCGCGGCGGAAGCTGTCATGGCCTTCAATCCTGCAGGTAATGTTTTGGCCGTGAGCCAAGCGCGCCAGCGCCGCCGCCGCGGCCGCGCCGCAATCGGCGCGTGAGGTGTCCCCGCCACAAGCCTCACCCCGCGCTGGGGCGGCAATGCCGGAAAGCCGGATGATGCGATCCCCAAGGCCGAGCGTCTCACCATCAAAAACGCGGATTTGCGCGGGTTCAGCCGTGATGGGGCGATCCGCCGGGGCAGAGCCGAACAGATTGGACGGCAAGCCAAAGCCAAGGAAAAGCGCTGCAATCACCGCGCAGGCAACACCTAGCCCGGAGCCGCGAAAGCGGGGACTTAGTTGCTTGCCTTTAAAGAGACGTCTTGGTTCACGCACGGACTACCGTTAACCTAATTTTTCACCGTGTTACAACTGCCAAAGATGTAAAAAATTGTGTCACACTCACGCAAAACGCGAAGAGATGCGGCTAATCCCCTGACCAGAATGATTCTTTAGTATCAAGCTTGTCCCAAATCGCCAGAATGGCTTCTCGATCCGATGTGGTTCGTGCCAGGCACCAGCCTTCCACAATGCCAATCGCCCAAGCGCGGCCCGTATCCTTGTCGCGGTCAAGATGCTGTACCAAACCGCGCGCGACCGAGGCATCATTGCTCAGCCCCAATTCCTCCTGCAATGCAGAAAGGTTCCGCTGGAACCGGCGTGTCGCCTTGCTCGGGAAAATTGGGGAAAAGACCTCGGCGGCATAACGCAGGCGCTTTGCATCAAGGCGAAGTTCATGCAGCGCTTCGGGCTCCAGCTCCTCGATGTCTTCGCCTGCCTTGCGCAATTTGCGCCAGCGCTTTCCCAATACAAGCGCGGCAAAATCCTGTGGTGGGGCTTCCAAACGCTCAAGCCTTTCGGCATCAGCCCCGTCACGCCAGGGTTTGCGGAGCACGAAGGCGATGCCGGCCAGCAGCAACGCGCGCCAGGCGGGCCCGTCCAGCGCTTCAGCAAGACCCTTATAGGCTGTTTGGCGTTCCGCTTCTGCCGCACGCAGCAAGGCCCGCATGCGGCGATCATCCGGCAAAAGATCAGCCATCTCCGCCCCGATCCCGGCCAAAAACACATCCCAATCCCGTGCCGGCCCAAGTAGCTTCAAGAACCCTTTCAAAGCCTCATCCAGCGCGCGGCCTTGCGGCGCATCCGTGACTGGGCGGAACACCTTGAGAACTGATCTCAGGCGCCGCATCGCGACCCGCAATTGATGAACGCCCTCTATCGCAGTGCCAGCGCGGGCGATCGGCGCGTAATGGGACGCAACCTCCAGCAAATGGCCGATGGCAAGCGTAAAGCAGGCCTCCAGCGTATCAGCGTCCGAGGTATCCGGCGCCCCGCGCCGGCGCGGGGCCGGGGGCTGTCCAGTGGCAAGGCTCAAGGCTTCGGCAGCCAGGCTGAGGCTTGATGGCAATAGCGGACATACCGCGACTAGGCGTTGGGCCAGATCCAGAACTGCCTCTGGCGGACCCAGAATGCCTACCCGGACGACTTCGCGCTCGGCCATGACGGTCCGCAAATGCCCATGCAGGACGCGGAGTTGCACCGTCGCCTCGCCCAGGACCAGGGTCTGACGGCGCCGCCTGCCAGAAAAAGCGGCAAGAGGGATCAGCGCCTCCACGCCGCCATCGGCTTGTTCCTGGGTGGGGTTCGGCAGGGCAGCCGAAGGCAGTACCAACCCAGGATGCCAAGGGGCATCAGCCGCCGGCTGCAAGGTGACCAATCGCTTTGGGCCACGCCGGGGTACTTCGATCAGCTTGCCTGATCCCATCACCGCGCCGCCGGGCGTATCCAACCACCTTATTTCCTCCGCAACCGAGGAAATACGGCCCTTTCGGAGGGCAGCCAGAATGGGCAAATGCG
>CAMCHA010000121.1 GCA_945874515.1 Asaia bogorensis | reverse complement strand
GCTTCCAGCCCTGCGGCGCCGCGGGCACAGATGGAAACCGCGGCCCCGCCGGCGGCAAAGCCCAGCGCGATGGAACGCCCAATGCCGCGGCTGCCGCCCGCGACCAAAACCTTCTTGCCGGTGAAATCGAATGTCATGCTTTGTCTCCTGACGGGCCCCTTCGTTTACCATCATTAGTCCGGCAAGGCCTAACGCGCCAAAGCCGCCCGCAGCGAATCCAGCACATCATCCATGGCGCGCTGATAGGCAGGGCCATCCAGATAGCCATCCATCGCGCCGGTACGATCCAGAAATGTTTTCCAGGCTGGTGCCTGCATGCCCTGACGGAAACGATCATGCAGGCTGGTGTAAATCTCATCCGGCAAACCCGCCGGCGCATTCAGCCCCTTCATGTTTTCGATCACCACATCAAAGCCCAATTCGCGGAGCGTGGGCACATCGGGATAGGCGGGAATGCGCGCAGCGGACGCCACCGCCAGCGGGCGGATTTCACCCGCATTGGCAAGCCCCGCCATTTCTTCCGGGGCGAGTACCGCCAATTCAACCGTATTCGCCATCAGCGCCTGCAAGCTTGGCGCGCCACCCGTGAAGGGCACGTGCAGCAATTCAATATTCGCAGCGCGCGACAGCAGCACAAACACCGCATGATAAATTGAACCCTGGCCGGAGGAGGCATGCGGAATGGCGCCCGGCGCGCGCTTGGCGGCTTCAATCACGCTTGGCAAATCGGCAAAACGCCCGCCGCGGCGCGCCACAATCAGCAGCGGCTGGCGCGTGATGCGAATAATGGCGCGGAAGGATTTTTTGGGGTCGTAAGGCAGTTCTCGAAAGGCCGGCAGGGCGATGCTCTCACTCCCGCCGCCGACCAGCAGATTGAGCCCATCCGGCGCCATGCCCGCCACTTGCTGCGCGGCAATCGCCCCGCCCGCGCCGGGGCGGTTCATCACCACAATCGGGGTCGGGAAAAAGCGCGAAGAAGCCTCGGCAATCGCGCGTGCCGCCAAATCCGCGCCACCGCCTGGCGCGAAGCCAACAATCAATTGAATGGGCCGCGATGGCTCCCAGGCGCGCGCTGGCGCGGCGCTGCCCAAAGCGACCAAGCCTGCCGCGCCAGTGATGATGTGTCTGCGAGATATCATGTTGGTCTTCCCCCCGTTCTTGGCGGGCAGCCTAACGCTTTTCACCCACCTTGCCAGCCTGCGCAGCCGCGACGGGTGCGGCTGAAGCAATAACCGCTTTGCCTTGCCCAATCACGGCACGGCAAGCAAGGCACATCACAAATATCCAGGTGGCCAAAAATTCGGAAAAGTGGCGCGCACCCAGCGAAGGGCCTGCACCAGGGCTTCGTTACTGGGTGAAGCAATCCTGACTCTGACCTGATGCAATGGTCCCAACAGCTCGAGTTCGCAAGACATAGTTGGGTTCGGCAGAGGCGCCCCGCGCAAGGGATCGATGTCCCTGCAACGGATGCGAACACCAGTTCCATTTACTGCCCCGTTACGCGATGCAGCAACCCAAGTAATTCTCAGTCGCTCACGCGTTGGTGGCCCCCAACGAGGCCGACTCCACTCCCAATTCCCGAAGCAGATGAACTCATAACGGCCTCTACGCTCGTCAGCATAAATGGGGCCGTGAATAGGTAACGGACGATAATGATCAGGTAGAATATGACGCAAAAACCAACCATCGGTACCGGGCTTTTGTAGCGAAGGGTAGATGTCGTGTTGTAGGAAGACGCGTGGCCAATCGTTTGGGTCGAATGATTGGAATGTTACATGAAACTCAAATTCTTTCGCAAAGATTTCGCGCTCGATATCGGCCAGGATGTCCCGATAAACCATTTCACTCTCGCTGCGACCTGCCGTAAGTGTGAGCACACGAAGTGGTCTTTGCCCATAGGTCCATTTTAATGGATAAACCGCAATTCTCACCGGCACATTCAACACGGCATCTTCCGGGCGAGGCTGTTCTTCTAATACGGTCGCAACGCCGGACATGGCGCGACAGGCTTCCCAATTTGGTTCCGCGATGCGCGAAGCCTCCGCCCAGGCGATACCGGAAAAAGATACGCCGGCAAGCAGGACAAAACAGAACAACAGCCTGGGTAACAGCCTCCGCGCGCCCAACCCCTGCGGTTCAACTTCGGCGCAAATAGGCCGATACGGAGGCCAAGCTCTCTCTCCCGCCGCCCTACCCATGATCTGTCCGCGCAACGGCATGATGGTTTTCTCCCGTCAGCAAACCGAGCCTAACCGCTTTCACCCACCTTGCCAGCCACATTCCCGCAACGCGCCTTCCATATGCGGCGGCGGCGGCGCCTCCGCCTGCAAGGGCGGCTCCAACGGCAAAGCAATCGCCCGCGCCAGCAAATGCAACCCGCCCGCCCCGCCCGCGCCGTAAAGCGCGTCACCCAAAATAGGCCAGCCCATCGCCGCGCAATGCACGCGCAATTGATGCGTCCGCCCGGTCTCAGGCGCCAATTCCAGCCAGGCCAAGCCAGCGCCACGCCCCAGGCAGCGCCAACGTGTCAGTGAAGCCAGCCCATCCGCATGCGCTTCCATCCGCCAGCCCTGGGCACGAGAGCTGATCTTGCGGATAGGCAAGGCAATCTCCCCCGCATCCTCAGCCGGGCCGCCCTGCACCACCGCCCAATAGGTCTTCGCCGCCAACCCCTTGGCAAAAATCCCGCCCAATGCCGCCAAGGCCGGTTTTGTGCGCCCCAGCACCAGGCAGCCCGCCGTATCCTGATCCAGCCGATGCGCCGGCTGCGGCAGATGGCGCCTGCCCATTTGCAAAGCGGGCAACCAATCTTCCACCGAGGCACCGCCGCGCGGCCCGCGATGTGTCGCAATCCCCGCCGGCTTGTTCAGCACCAGCGCATCATCGCGCAGCAGCAGGATGCGGGACGCGATCTCAGATGGCACATGGCCAAGACGGTCCTGCCGTGACAGGCTTGCCCCCATCATGGCCCCTCCCCCCGCCCCGCCGCGTGTTGTCTGCCTTGGCAATGTCGTCGCCGATCATGTGTTTCGGGTGGAGGATATACCCCAACCGCCCGCGAAAATCGCCGCCCGATCCTATGTGCTGAATGCCGGCGGCATGGCGGCCAATGCGGCGATTGCGGTGACGCGCTTGGGTGGCCGGGCGGATTTCTGGGGCCGGGTTGGCGATGATTTGAACGCGCCCTTGCTGGCCGCCGCCCTGGAAGCCGATGGCGTCAATACCGCGGGCCTCCGGCGCATGGCGGGCGGGCGGAGCCCCGTTTCCGCCGTGCTGGTGGACCGCCATGGAGAACGCACCATCATCGGCTTTCGTGGCGCTGATCTGGGGATAGACCCTGGCTGGCTGCCCTTGGAAACCCTGATTGGCGCCGGCGCGCTTTGTTGCGATCCGCGCTGGCCGGAAGGTGTTGCGGCAGCGGCGGCCGAGGCACGGCGGCTTGGCGTGCCCGTAGTGTTGGATGGCGAGAAAAGCGAAACGCGCATTCTGGTGGATGTGGTGCCGCGCGTGGATCACGCGATTTTCTCTGTCACCGGCTTGCAAAATTTCGCGCCTGGTTGTGCGCCAGAAGAAGGGCTGCGCCGTGCCTTGGCCTCAGGCCCGGTGAAACTCGCCGCCGTGACGCGGGGGGAGAAAGGCACGCTTTGGCTGGCGCCGGACATGGCAGCGCCGCAGGAAATCCCCGCCTTCCCGGTAGAGGCCACTAATACCACCGGCGCCGGCGATGTGTTCCACGGCGCCTATGCTTTGGCGATTGCGGAGGGCATGGGGATTCAAGCCGCGCTGCGTTTTGCGTCAGCGGCCGGGGCGCTCCGCGCACGCGATGGCACCACACCTTATCGCCCGATGGTGGAAGCCATGCTGGCCGGCGAGTGACACACGGCCTTCATCCCGAGCCCAAGCATCCTATTGGGCTTTCCCTGCAACACTTCGCTTTCATAGTGAACTGGCGCGGGAATTGCTCCACCATTCCCCCATGAACAGACGCAGCCTCCTCGATTGAACCAAGCTGAGGCTTTGCCGAGGGCAAGACAGTCTGGCCCTCAGGCGAAATCCCCGTATAAAGCGCCTGCCCCTTTCAGAAACGCAGAGCCTTCATGATTCGTCTCGATAACATCAGCAAGCAAAACGGTCGGCAGATCCTGTTCATCGAGGCCTCCGCCGCGCTGCAAAGGGGCGAGAAAATTGGGTTGGTCGGCCCAAATGGCGCCGGCAAGACGACGCTGTTCCGCATGATGACGCAGCAAGAACAGCCAGATGAGGGGTTGGTGATTGCCGAAAAGGGCCTCAGCATTGGTTTCTTCAGCCAGGATGTTGGGGAAATGTCCGGCCGCAGCGCGGTGGCCGAGGTGATGGATGGCGCTGGCGCCATCAGCGAAGTGGCAGCCGAATTGAAGGCGCTGGAAATCGCGCTGGGTGATCCGGATCAGGCCGATCAGATGGATCAACTGATCGAACGCTTCGGTGAGGTGCAAGCGCGCTTTGAGGAATTGGGCGGCTATGCGCTGGAAGGCCGCGCGCGTGAAGTTCTGGCGGGTTTGAGTTTCAGCCAGGACATGATGGAAGGCGATGTTGGCGCCTTATCTGGCGGTTGGAAAATGCGCGTTGCCTTGGCACGCATTTTATTGATGGCCCCTGATGTCATGCTTTTGGACGAACCCAGCAACCATCTTGATCTGGAAAGTCTCATTTGGCTGGAAAATTTCCTGCTGGCCTATGATGGCGCCCTGCTGATGACATCCCATGATCGGGAATTCATGAACCGTATCGTCAATAGGATCATTGAAATTGATGCGGGTTCACTCACCACCTATGCGGGCAATTATGAGTTTTATGAACAGCAACGCGCTTTGAATGAAAAGCAGCAGCAGGCGCAATTCGAACGGCAGCAAGCCATGCTGGCCAAGGAAATAAAATTCATCGAACGGTTCAAGGCCCGCGCTTCTCACGCGGCGCAGGTGCAAAGCCGGGTCAAGAAATTAGAAAAAATTGACCGCGTGGAACCACCCAAACGGCGCCAAACCATCCTGTTCGAATTTCCGCCCGCGCCACGTTCTGGTGATGATGTCGTCAATCTAAAAAACATTCACAAGAAATACGGCGATCGCGTGATTTATCGCGGCTTGGATTTCCTGATCCGCCGCAAGGAACGCTGCTGTGTCATGGGCATCAATGGTGCTGGCAAATCAACCTTGCTGAAGCTGGTGACTGGCTTCACGCAACCCGATGATGGCACGGTCTCGGTGGGTGGCAGTGTAAAATTGGGCTATTTCGCGCAGCATGCCATGGAAACACTTGATGCCGAGCGCAGCATTTTTGAGACTATGGAAGATGCCTTTCCGCGCGCTGGCCAAGGTTCCTTGCGCGCCTTGGCCGGGTGTTTCGGCTTTTCCGGCGATGAGGTGGAAAAGAAATGCCGCGTGCTATCGGGTGGGGAAAAAGCCAGGCTGGTCATGGCGCTAATGCTGTATGATCCGCCCAATTTTTTGGTGCTTGATGAACCAACCAATCACCTTGATATGGCCACCAAGGAAATGCTGATCAGCGCCCTGGCGGCTTATGAAGGCACCATGCTTTTTGTCTCCCACGACCGGCATTTTCTGGCGGCACTTTCCAACCGCGTATTGGAATTAACGCCAGAAGGTATCCATGATTTCGCTGGCGGCTACACGGAATATGTGGCGCGAACAGGCCAGGAAGCCCCTGGCCTGCGCAGCTGAAAGCCGTTCACGCGAACAAGACGTGGCTTATTCCACCCTGATCTTGCCGGCGCGCGCAATCGCGCCGAATTCCTCACGCTCTGCCCGAATGAAAGTCAGCATCTCGGCAGGCGTTGTGAAGCGCGGCGCAGCGCCAAGATCACGGATACGCGTTGCAATAGCCTCGTCACGCAGGGCCTGATTGATCACGCCATTCAGCTTTTGGATAATGTCGTCCGGCGTGCCTTTGGGCGCCATGAAGGCATACCAGGCCACCCATTCGCGCTGATCAAGCCCAAGTTCCATCATGGTTGGCACGCCAGGCAGCCGGTCCGATCTCTCGCGGCCCGTCATAGCCAAAGCACGCAGCCGGCCGCCCGCGATATGCCCGCCACTGGCGCCAAGGCTATCCACCGTAATCGGCACCTCATTGGCGATCACCGCCGTCAAGGATTGCACGGTGCTGCGATAGGGCACGCCCGGCATATCAATCTGGTGGCGCAGCCTGGCTTCTTCAGCGACAAGATGCGGAATGCTGCCGGAAGATGGATTGCCATAGCGCCATACGCCCGGCTCTGCCCGCGCGCGCGCGATGAATTCCGGCATGGTCCGGAAAGGCTGCGCCGGGTTCACCAGCCACACAAGCGGTGAGGTTACCGCCACAGAGATCGAGGCGAATTCTTCCACCGGATCAAAGGGCATATTGGGATAGACGCTGCTACCGATGGAAATCGCGCCGATATGGGCGAACATGAAGGTATTGCCATCCGGCCGGCTGCGCTGCAAATCCTGCATGCCGATAATGCCATTCGCCCCCGGCTTGTTTTCCACCACCACCGGCTGGCCGAGCAATTCGCCAAGCCGAGGTGCCAGGATGCGCGCGTAAACCTCATACCCGCCGGCGGCGCTGGGGACGATAAGGCGCAGCGGGCGGTTCGGCCAGTCTCGGCTTTGGGCGAGTACGGGCGGTGCTGCTAGAAGGCCGAGTGCGGCGCGGCGTGTGATGCGCATGATCGTCTACTCCCTCAAAAACCACGTCACGGGCCTGCTGCCCATGCGTTTTTATGACAAAGGATATTCACCCTTCGCCGCGGACAGCAAGCGTGGAATGGCCACACTGCTTCATGATGGCGAAAGCCCCGCAAGCCTTGCCGCGCGTCGTGCATTGGCCAGTTCATCACTCAGAAAACGGGCAAAGCCATCTGGTGTGCGTTGTTCCGCGCCGGCCAAAATGGCGCCCACTTCATTGATGCGTGATTGTGTCGCGGCCTCATCCAGCACCGCCGCCAATGCGGCATGGAGCTTGGCAATAACCTCAGCCGGCGTCGCGGCTGGCGCCAATACGCCGCCATAGCTGCCGGCGGTGAAATTGGGCAGACCCGCTTCGATGAAGGTCTGCACGCCCGGCAGGCGCGGGGATCTTGCCTGTGTTGCAATGGCGACAATGGGCGCCTTGCCGTCCTGATGCAGCGGCAGGGCGGATGGCAATTCCACCATCCCGGCATCAACCGTGCCGCTGATCAAATCCGCGACCATGGCGCTGCCCCCGCG
>CAMCHA010000120.1 GCA_945874515.1 Asaia bogorensis | reverse complement strand
ATTCGGCATACCATGTTCGTGACCAAGCCGGATGAAGTGCCGGCCCTGCATAAGGCAATTCATGCCGGGAATGGCCCCTTCTTCGCGGTGGCGAAGATTGACGCCACCAGCAAGCCGCTTGTGCTGCCGCCGCGCGAAGGCGCGTTGTTGCAAGCGCGCATGCGTGAAGCGGTGATGGGGCCGGCGGCGCATCATCAATTGTGAGTGACACGCGCCAGCCGGCGAAGAACGGCGGCATTCCAGGGAGGAAATGATGCAAAGACGGCAAATTCTGGCGGGGCTCGCAGCAATCGCGGCAAGCCCCGCACTCGCCCAAGCGCAATGGAGCCCGGATCGCCCCATTCGCGTGATTGTTCCCTTCGCGCCAGGCGGCAGCACAGACATCACCGCGCGCCTGGTCGCTGAGGCGATTTCGCCCCGGCTGGGCCAGCCAGTCGTGATTGAAAATCGCCCCGGTGCTGCTGGGAATATCGGCAGTGAGGCTGTCGCTCGTGCCGCGCCCGATGGCTATACGCTGGTGATGGCGACAAGTTCCACGCATGCGACGAATGGCGCGCTTTATCGCAACATGCCCTTTGATGCGCAGCGTGATTTCGCGCCGATCAGCCAAACCACCTTCATCCCTAATCTTTTGGTGGTGCATCCGGATGTGCCGGCGCGTGACTTTGCCGGGCTGGTGGCGGAAGCCAAGGCAAAGCCCGGCGTGCTGAATTTCGGCAATGCAGGTTCGGGTACATCACAGCACCTGTCTGCCGCAATGATCGCCGCGCGCACGGGGATTGATGTGACGCATGTTTCCTATCGCGGCGGCACGCCGGCGGTCACGGATTTGATCGGCGGGAAAATCCAGGCCATGGCGGCACCTTTGGTGGAGGTGATTGCGCATGTGCAGTCAGGGCGTCTCCGCGCCATTGCCATCACCACCGCGCGGCGTTCCGCATTGCTGCCGGATGTGCCAACCATTGCGGAAACCCTGCCTGGTTTCGAAGTGGCGCTCTGGAATGGCTATATGGCGCCGGCGAATACACCGGCACCTATCATCAATCGCATTGCCGCTGAAATTCGCGCCGTGATGCGCACCGATGACATGCGGGCAAAACTCGCCCAGCAGGGCAGCGAGCCCGTTGGTTCGACGCCTGAGGAATTCCGCGCCTTTGTCGCTTCTGAGATTCCCAAATGGTCGGAACTCGTGCGCATTTCTGGCGCCAAAGTAGAATAGGAAACACTATGCCCCATATCGTTTGCCTCCGCCCGCTGCATCCTGACGCCATGGCAAGGCTGCATGCAGAACCTGATTTCAAGGTTACGATGTTGACCGAGGTGAATGCTGATACTCTGCGGGAGCCGATGAAAACCGCAGAAGCAATCATCGTGCGCGCAACGCCGATCAATCGTGACTTCCTGGCAAACGCCCCGATGCTTGCCATCTGCGCGCGCCACGGCGTGGGCTATGATGCGGTGGACGTGAAGGCGCTGACCGAACGCAGTATTCCGCTGACAGTAACACCCGATGCCAATGCGCTTTCAGTCGCCGAACACGCCATGATGCTGATGCTTTCCACATCTCGGCGCACGCTGGATTATGATAAGAATCTGCGTGCGCTGGATTGGGGTTCCAAGCCTTCGCTGAAAACCTGGGATCTTTCGGGGCGGAAGGTGCTGATCATCGGCTTCGGGCGCATCGGTGGCCGCGTTGCGCGGCTTTGTGCTGCCTTTGGGATGGAGGTGCTGGTGCATGACCCGTATATCCCGCAGAACACCATCAAGGGCGCTGGCTTCCGCCCGGTGAAGGTGCTGCATGAAGGCCTGTCGGAAGCCGATATCGTCACCACCCATTGCCCAAGCAATGAAGAAACGCGCGGCATGGTGAATGGCACTTTCTTGGCGGCCATGAAGCCAGGTGGCACCTATATCAATACGGCGCGCGGCACGTTGGTGGATGAAGCGGCGCTCACAGCGGCGCTGAAGACCGGGCAATTGGCGACTGCTGGGCTTGATGTGTTCTGGGAAGAACCCGTCACCACGCGCGTGCCTTTGCTTGATCTGCCGAATGTTGTGGTATCTCCGCATTCCGCTGCGGCGACGGAACAGGGCATGCGCCGCATGGGGCTTTCCTGTGCGGAAAGCATCATCAGCCATTTCAAGGGTCAACTCGACCCCGATGTTGTGATCAATAAGGAGGTGCTGCGCGGCAACGCGTAGCAGCGACAATCATGGAAAATCCCCTGCTGATTCTGGCCGATCACGCGGCTTCCTGGCGCAGCCGCGCGGTGGATGCGGAAGTCGCGCATCACGCGCGCCGCGCTTTGGTGGATTGGTTCGCGGCCTTGCTGGCCGGCGCATCCCGCGCGCCCGCGACATTGATGTCAGCCGCGCTTGAGGATGAAACGCGCGGCGGCGGTGGTGCGGTGTGTTACGTGAGCGGCCGTCAGGTGCCGCTGCGTCACGCCGCGCTGTTGAATGGCACGGCATCCCATACTGTGGAATTCGACGATATCTATCGCTACGCCGTTTATCATCCCGGCTGCCCGACCATTGCGGCGGCGCTGGCGGCGGCGCAAACGCGCGGCGCAGATATGGATTTGCTGCTGCGCGCGATGATTGCGGGGTATGAGGTTTCGTGCCGCATCGGTGTGGCGGTGCAGCCCTCTCACTATGATTTCTGGCATACCACTGGCACGGTCGGCACCTTTGGTGCGGCGGCAGCGGTGGCCGTCGCGCTGAACTGCGATGCTGAGCGCACCGCCCATGCCATTGCCACCTGCGCCACCATGGCAAGCGGACTGCAACAAGCCTTCCGGGGTGAAGGCATGTCCAAGCCTTTGCATCCCGGCCATGCGGCGGAAGCCGGCGCCATGGCGGCCATGGCAGCGGCGCGCGGTATGACGGGTGCGCTTGATGTGCTGCATGGCCCGGCGGGTTTTGCCGCCGCCACCAGCGAAGATACCGGCAAATGGGAAAAGCCGCTGGCCAATATCGGCAAGCCCTATGCCATCACGGATATGACCTTCAAGAATCACGGCTGCTGCGGGCATATTTTCGCAGCGCTTGATGCGGTGCGTGATTTACAACGTGAAGCCGGCTTCAGCGTGGGTGATGTGCTTGGCGTGCATGTTGGCGGCTATAAGGCGACCAAGGATGTCTGTGATCGCCCGACTGCTGCGACAGAACAGGATTGCCGCTTCTCCACGCAATTCACCGTCGCGACCATGCTGCTTTATGGCGGTGTGCGGCTGGCAGCGTTTGAACCAGAACGCCTGACCGATCCGGCAATTCGCGCGGTGATGCCGAAGGTGAGCGTGGCGCTAGATCCGGAATGCGCGGCGGCCTTCCCATCCAAGCGTTCAGCGAAGGTGGAAATCAAGCTGCGCGATGGGCGCGTGCTGAACCGCCATCAGCACACGCGCAAGGGCGATCCAGATGCGCCGCTTTCGGATGCGGATTTGTCCGATAAATTCCTTGAACTGACGGCGGACGCCATCGGCACGCAGGAAGCCAAGGCGCTGCTGGAAGCGCTGTGGAAGGGCGCTGCACTGCCCGGTATTGTGAAGTTGCGCAGCCAAATAGCGCTACGCGCGGCGGAGTAAAATTACAGGGCGCGGGTTCATGCCTGTGCCCAAAACTCTGCTTGGCGGCGGCCGTATCAGTCACGGCGCCTGTATGTGCGCCAGCAGGGCGCAAGGCCGCAATCCGCTTGCCTCGCCCGTTAAGGACCCTTATTGAAATCGCCTATTCGCAAAGGAAACAACATGATCTCTCGCCGTCACCTTGCCCTGCTTGCCGCCCCCGCGCTGCTGCCCGCCGTCGCGCGCGCGCAGGATGCCTGGCCAAGCCGCCCCGTGACGCTGGTGGTGCCTTGGGCCGCTGGCGGTTCCACGGATGCGGTGGCACGCATTCTGGCGCAGAAGCTTTCCACCGATACGGGGCGGAGCTTCGTGGTGGATAACCGCACCGGCGCCAATGGCACGATCGGCTTCAATAGCGTCGCCCGCGCACGGCCTGATGGCTATACCATGCTGGTCAGCACGGTCAGCACCTATGCCATGGCGCCGCATCTGATGCCGCTGCCCTATGACAATGAAAAGGATTTTGTTGGCATTGGGCTGATTGCTTCCATGCCGATCATCATGGTGGTCAATCCAAGCTTCCCCGCGCGCACACTTGCGGAATATGTGGAAATTGCACGCAGGCCGAACAGCAACCTGACCTATGCCAATTCCGGCACGGGGTCTTCCACGCATTTGGCGACTGAGCTGTTCTTGCAGGAAGCGCGGCTGACCATTCAGGATGTCGGCTATCGCGGCGGCGCGCCGGCGGTGCAAGCGGTGCTTGCCAATGAAACACCGATGGTCTTCCAGGCGGCATCAGGCATTTTGCCGCATATCCGTTCTGGTTCCTTGCGCGCCTTGGCGGTGGCAACGAAGGAAAGAAGCCCGTTGACGCCGGAAATCCCAACCTTCGCCGAACAAGGCTTCCCGGGCGTGGAAGTAGTGGAACATATCGCCCTGCAAGCGCCCACGGGCGTGCCCGCTGATATCCTGGCGCGCATGCACGCACTCACCAAGGCCGCGATGGAAGCGCCCGATACGCGCGAACGCCTGAGCGCGCTTGCCGTGGTACCAACAGTCGGTAGCTCCGCTGATTGGCCAGCCTATTTCGCGGCGGAAAACGCCAAATGGCGCAACATGATTCAGGCACGCAATATTAAGCTGCAATAGACTTCCGTTTAGGCCGAGGCCGGCTTGCCAATGCCAGCCGCGCCTGGCCGCCCATAAAGATGCAGCGCGCGCCTTTCGAAGGCGCGCACCATCAGCCGCACCGCTTCATTGAACACCACGCCAATCGCCACTTGCAGAATGCGGCTGCGGAATTCGAAATCCACAAAGAAATCCACCTCAGTCCCGCCAGCCACCGGCGTGAAGCGCCAATGATTATTCAAATAGCGGAAGGGGCCGTTTTCATAGGTCACGTGAATATGGTCAGGCTTGTTCAAGCCCACGCGTGATCTGAAGGTTTCGCGAAACATGCGAAAGCCGATGGTCAAATCCGCCACCAGCAATTGTTCATCCCGGCTGAGCACGCGCGCGCCAACACACCAGGGCAGGAATTCGGGATAACGCGACACATCGGCGACCATGTCGAAAAGCTGCTCCTGCGAATAACGGAGTACTTTTTTTTCAGCATGGGTCGGCATATCAGCTTCGCGCGGCCAGTTGCGCGTTGCGCGCGGCACTCAGCGCCGCGAAATCGCGATCCGCGTGATAGGAAGAACGGGTCAAAGGTGTGGCGGAGACCAACAGAAAACCCTTTCCGCGCGCTGCCTTGGCGTAATCTTCAAACTCATCGGGCGTCACGAAGCGATCCACTGCCGCATGCTTTACCGATGGCTGGAGGTATTGGCCGATGGTGAGGAAATCCACCTCGGCAGACCGCAGATCATCCATCACTTGCAGCACTTCAATGCGCTTTTCGCCAAGCCCCACCATGATGCCGGATTTTGTGAAGATGGAAGGATCAAGCTGCTTCACGCGATCCAGCAACCGCAGAGAATGATAATACCGCGCCCCGGGCCGAATGCTCGGGTAAAGCGCCGGTACCGTTTCCAGATTATGATTGAACACATCCGGCCGCGCCGCCACCACCACTTCCAAAGCGCCATCCTTGCGTAGGAAATCCGGGGTTAGCACCTCAATCGTCGTGCCTATTGCCGCCACGCGAATGGCGCGAATGGTTTCGGCGAAATGCGCCGCACCGCCATCGGCCAGATCATCACGGTCCACGCTGGTAATCACCACATGGCGCAACCCAAGGGCAGCCACTGCTTCCGCCACGCGGCGCGGTTCATCCGCGTCCAGGGGCTTTGGAATACCGGTCGCGACATTGCAGAAGGAACAGGCGCGGGTGCAGGTATCGCCCATGATCATCATGGTGGCGTGGCGCTGAGACCAGCATTCGCCGATATTCGGGCAGGCCGCTTCCTCACACACCGTGACCAGCTTTTTCTCCCGCATTAGGGCGCGGGTTTCCAAATACACCGGATGCGTCGGCGCCTTTACCCGTATCCAGGCGGGTTTGCGCTGGATGGGGTTGTCCGGGCGATGCGCCTTTTCCGGATGCCTTTCGGCACCCGTCTTGGCGGCGCGATGGTCAATTTCGATGCGGTTTGCAGCCATGATGTTGCTAGATGTGGATCACCCGGCCGTAAGCATCAAGCACGCTTTCATGCATGGCCTCCGAAACCGTGGGGTGCGGGAAGACGGTGTGCATCAATTCAACCTCGGTTGTCTCCAGGGTACGGGCGATGCCGTAGCCCTGGATCATTTCCGTGACCTCCGGCCCCACCATATGGGCGCCGAGCAAAGCGCCGGTTTTGGCATCAAACACGGTCTTCACGAAGCCTTCCGGCTCACCCATCGCAATCGCCTTGCCATTGCCGATGAAGGGGAAGCGCCCAACCTTCACCTCATGCCCGCGGGCCTTGGCCGCGGCTTCCGTAAGCCCGACCGAGGCAACCTGAGGCCGGCAATAGGTGCAGCCCGGAATGTTCAGCGTATCCATGGCATGCGGATGCAGCCCGGCGATGGCTTCGACGCAAATGATCCCCTCATGCGAAGCCTTATGCGCCAACCAGGGCGGGCCGGTCAGATCACCAATGGCATAGATGCCGGGTTCCCCCGTGCGGCCAAAGGCATCGGTCAGGATATGGGTGCGATCTAACTGGATCTTGGTGCCTTCCAGGCCAAGGTCTTCGACATTGCCGACAATGCCAACTGCGCTGATCAGCCGATCCGCCTTGATCTCGGTTACCTTGCCGCCGGCTTCCACAATGGCGGCAATCGCATCACCTTCCTTGCGCACGCCTTGCAGCTTGGCGCCGACCATCACCTTCATGCCCTGTTTTTCAAATGCCTTATGGACGAAGGCAGAAACCTCCGCGTCCTCGACCGGCAGAATGCGGTCCATCGCTTCAATCAGCGTCACCTCGGACCCCATATTGCGATAGAAGGACGCGAATTCAGACCCGATGGCACCGGACCCGATCACAATCAGCCGCTTCGGCAAGGCCGGCGCCGTCATGGCTTCGCGATAGGACCAAATCAGTTTGCCATCCGGTTCAATCCCTGGCAGCACACGCGCCCGCGCACCGGTTGCCAGAATGATGTGCTTGGCCACCAGCTCCGCCACCGGCTTGCCATCCTTGCTCACCGCAAGCTTGCCGGCGCCAGCAAGCTTGGCGTGCCCATCAAACACCGTGACCTTGTTCTTGCGCAG
>CAMCHA010000119.1 GCA_945874515.1 Asaia bogorensis | reverse complement strand
CTTTGAAGCGCTGCCAGCAGCGCAACAGACCGCCATGCGCGAAGCGGCCAAGCGCGCCGAAGACCGCGGCTGGGCCTTGAGCGCGGAAGCGCGCGATGCGGCGCAGGCCACCTTGGCTGCCCGCGGCATGCAGGTATCACAGCCGACACCGGCGGTGATGGAAGGCCTGTCGCGCATCAGCCAAACCATTGCGCAGGAATGGGCCACACGCGCTGGTGAGGATGGCGCGAGACTTCTTGCCGCGTATCGGGCCTGAAGCGCATGCCATTCTTGCGCCGGGCACTTGATGGCCTTTACGATTTCTCAGCAGGGTTGGCCGCGCTTTCCCTGCTCTCGATCTTTCTTGTCATGATGGCCCAAGTTGCCCTGCGTGAGATGAATATCCAATTCGCCGGCGCCGATGACCTCAGCGCCTATCTTTGCGTTGCGACGACGTTTTTTGCCCTGGCGCGGACCTTTAAGAATGGCGAATTGATCAGGGTTGGACTTGCGATTGACAAGCTTGCGCCACGTGCCCGTCGCCTTATGGAGATTATCGTCCTTCTGATGGCAGCGATTGCTGTTGGAACGATTGTCTGGTTCACGCTGAATGATGTGCTGTTTTCAGTTGAGATCGAAGAAGTAGCCCAAGGCACGGTCGCCTTTCCGCTTTGGATCCCGAAACTGGCCATGCCAATCGGCGCGGGCGTTTTGCTCATTGCCATTCTTGATGAACTCATGCGCGTTCTAGTGGGCGAAGTCCCGTCCTATGTCGCAGCCGCGGCAGACCGTGCCGCGCGCGGCGATTTCTCGGCGGAGGTTTGAGCCATGGAATTATTGAGCTTCGCCCTGCTGCTGCTGATCCTGCTTTGCGTTTTGCTCGGCACGGGTCTTTGGATACCGATGAGCCTCGCCGTGGTTGGCTACATCGCCATGATGGCGGTGCATCCTCAGCCTGGGTTGTTCCTGGCAAGTTCCATGTGGGAATCGACCGGTTCCTGGACCTTGGCAGCGCTGCCGATGTTTGTGTGGATGGGTGAAATTCTGTTCCGCACCAAATTATCCGAGGAATTGTTCAACGGGCTTTCACCCTGGGTGCGTTGGCTTCCCGGGCGGCTGTTGCATGTGAATATCCTGGCCTGTGGCATTTTCGGTTCTGTTTCCGGGTCTTCGGCGGCCACCTGCGCCACAGTTTCCAAGATCGCGCTGCCGGAATTGCGGCGCCGTGGTTATGATGAGGGCGTTGCTATCGGTAGCCTGGCGACGGCCGGCACACTCGGCATCATGATCCCGCCTTCCATCATCATGGTGGTTTATGCGGTGGCGGCCGAGGTTTCGATTGTGCGCGTTTTCATCGCGGGGATGATCCCCGGCATTCTCGTGATGGTGCTGTTCAGCGCCTATATCGCGATTTGGGCCGTACTCAATCCGGATAAACAGCCAGCCAAGGAACCAGCGCTGAGCTTCCGGGAGAAAATGCGGGCTAGCGCGCAGTTGATTCCCTGCGCCATCCTGATCATCGCTGTGATCGGAACCATGTTCATTGGCTGGGCGACGGCCACCGAAGCGGCTGGTTTTGGTGTGCTCGGGTCGCTCATTCTCGCGGCCGTTACGCGGTCTCTGACCTGGGAGAGCTTCAAGGAAAGCCTGATGGGCGCCACGCGGCTTTCCTGCATGATCATGTTCATCCTGGCGGGCGCTGCCTTCCTGACCAAGGCGATGGCGCTGACAGGCATTCCATCCGCCCTCGCTTCAGGGGTGGAAGCGCTCAATCTGGGCCCCTTAGGCATCATCGCCATCCTGACCGTGGTTTACCTGATCCTGGGTACGGCGTTGGATGGCGTTTCGATGATTGTGCTGACGACCTCCATTGTCGTCCCCATGGTGCAGGCTGCCGGGTTTGACCTTGTGTGGTTTGGCATCTTTATCGTGCTGCTGGTGGAAATTGCTGAAATCACACCGCCGCTCGGCTTCAATCTTTTTGTCATGCAAACAATGACAGGGAAGGAACAGACGGAAGTTGCCTGGGCATCACTGCCATTCTTCCTGATGCTGGTGCTGACCGTGGTGCTGATTACGCTTTTCCCGGTGACCTTGGTAACCGGCCTGCCAGAATGGTTGCTGGCGCGGTAGGGGAAGCAGCGCGGCGCATGAGCGTTCAGCCAGGCGCCGGCCAATCGGGCCTTTCGAAGCGCTGCACCTCCAGCAAATAGCCGGCAGGGTCGTGGAAGAAGAAATGCGTCACGCGGTAGGCTTCGGAATATTCTACCTGTTCCGGCACCGTGACGCCGCGCGCCTTCAGCCTTGCGTGCCAGCCTTCCACATCTGGATCAACGAAGGTGAAGACAACCCCGCCTTGCACGCGTTGGTTGTCTGAAGCCCGCGGCGCCCGCGCGCGGCAGACGCCAAGAAAGGCGCGATCACCCGGGGCGGTGGCATAGATGCGGCAGGTGCCTTGATCCTGCACCAGGGAAAGGCCCAGCTTGTTTTCGTAGAAATCCCAGGAAGCGGCCGGGTCTTCCGCATAAAGGAAGGTGATTTGCTGGGCGAAGTGCTTGGGGTCCATTACTCAAGCTTAGGCACAATGCCGGCACCGCGCTATCCTAACAACCAAAGGCTTGGGCCATACCCTTTTAAGCTTTACAAAAAGCAATCAATAAGCTTGAAAGACATATCGAAAGTAGTCCCGATAATCGGGCGCTTTGTTGAGGGAAAAAGCATGAGCGATTTAGCCCACAAGATCACCGGGCACATCCCGGTGAAGGAACCGCAATGGCTGAAGGAATTCAAGGCCTTCATCATGCGCGGCAATGTCATTGACCTGGCCGTTGGCGTTGTCATCGGCGCGGCATTTACCACCATTGTGACCTCCATGGTGGAGGATCTGTTGAACCCGATCATCGGCTTGCTGATGGGCGGGATGGATCTCTCCAACCTCTTTGTCGTGATGTCCGGCGAACGCCAGGCAACACTGGCCGCAACGCGCGACGGTGGCGCTGCCGTGCTGGCAATCGGCAAATTCATCAACGCCATCATCAAGTTTGTGATTGTTGGCTTTGCGATTTTCTGGATGGTGAAGATGCTGAGCAAGCTTCAGGCATCCAAGGCCGTGGAGGAAGCGGCAGCGCCACCTCCGCCGACGCCAACCGAAGCCTTGCTTGCGGAAATCCGTGATGAAATTAAGGCGCGCAAGATCTGACTTTGCCTTGCCGCAAGGCGCTTAAATCAGCGTGACCTGCTTAGGTAGGTCACGCTTCACCTTACCAAACTATACCCCGGTACGCCCTTCAGCGCCTCGGTCGTGTCGAAATCACGCAGCACAGCGTCATCGGCCATCTCAACCTCCACGCAGCGATCGGCGTATTTGCCCGCCAAATGCCGTGCGCCCACATCGCCGGTAATCGCCAGCATTTCGGGCAGGAATTCGCGTGACCAGAGCATGGGATTGCCCTGCTTGCCGCGGAAGGTTGGCATCACAATCGCGCGGCCTTCTTCCGGATCAAACGCCGCCATCAACCGATCGAGCATGGCGGAACTCACCAGCGGCATATCGCCCAGGCACACCATGAAGCCTTCAATATCCTGGGGCAGAGCTTGCAGCCCTGCCTTGAGCGACGCGGAAAGCCCCTCCGCGTAATCATCGGCAATCGCGAACTGTACTGCGCGGTTGGAAAGGGCTTCCTCCACCCGGTCTTGCTCATGGCCGGTGACGACAATGATCGGGCGCGCGTGGGAAGCCAGCACCTGATCCACCACGCGCACCACCATGGGCACGCCATCATTATCCGCCACTAGCAGCTTGTTCAGCGGCGCCATGCGACGAGACCGCCCGGCGGCCAGCACAATCGCTGCAACGCGGCGCCCGCGGCGCGGCGCCACGGCCGGCGGCGGTGTGCGCGGTGCTTGTTCACGCGGCAGGGGACGCAGTTCGATTTCCTTGAGCAGGCCGCCAACGCCCATGGCGCCGATATCTTCCGGCGTTACCTCAAGCCCCGCGAAAAGCCTTTGCAGCACCCAATCAAAGCCATTCAGCTTTGGGCTGCGCGCACAGCCAGGCAGCACCATGGCGGGGATTTTGCCGATATGCCCAAGGCAGAGCAGATTGCCGGGATCAACCGGCATGCCGAAATGATCAATCACGCCGCCAGCGCGCACAATGGCCGCCGGGCCAACATCGCGCCGATCCACCACCGCGGAAGCGCCGGCCACCAGCAGCATCTCAGCGCCCGCGCGGCGTAGCCGGGACAGCGCATCGGAAATCGCGACCGTATCATGGCGCACGCGTTCCACCGGCAACAATGTCCCACAGAGCCCTACGATGCGTTCTTCCGTCGCTTCAATCGCGCCTTCCATGACGCTTTCCTTGATGCCGGGCAATTCAGACAGCACAAGGCCGACTTTCAAGGCGCGGAAAGGATGAATGGCAAGCACCGGCCCCGCGCCACTTTTAGCGACCGCTTCCACCACGCCCAGCATTTGCCCCGGCACGGCAAAGGGAATGACCTTGATGGTCGCGACCATTTCCTTCGTGTTGACGGGCGTGAAATTGGGCAAAGTCGCAATCGTCAGGCTTTCATCCACCGCATTCATGCGCGCGATGCGCCTGGTATCCAGCACCAAAAGCCCGGCGGTTTCGGCCAGGATATTCACGCGCCCAGTTGCGGCACGGGACCGCGCAAGCAAGGGCACGGCCAGCACTTGGCCCAGCCGTTCCGCAGCCTCATCTTCCGGCACATCACCCACTTCAAGCCGCGCGGCTATGACTTCCCGATGGCCTGCGTCTCGCAATGCGGTGATGGCGCCAGCATCCAGCACCGTGCCTTTCTTCAGCACGCGGCCGGTCATGCGCACGGTATGCGCAAGGATCGCGCCTTTCGCTTCTTCAAGCCGCGTTGGGCCGAAAATCATGCCGCAACACCGGGAATGGGCCGCACAGCACCAAGCGCCGCACCGCGCCGGGCGGCTACGATTTCCGCCATGATGGAAAGCGCAATTTCCGGTGCCGTAATGGCTTCGATATTGAGCCCGACCGGCGCATGGATCCGCCCCATTGCCTCAGCGCCATGGCCCAATTCCGTCAACCGCGCGACGCGCTTGGCATGGGTGCGCCGGCTGCCCAGCGCGCCGATGTAAAACGCCTCGCTTTTTAGCGCAGCATCCAAAGCGGGATCATCCAGCTTCGGGTCATGCGTCAGTGTCACCACCGCCGTGCGCGCATCAGGCGCCAAAGCTTCCATCGCCTCATCCGGCCAATCGGTGGAAAGCGTGATACCGGGCAGGCGTTCTTCGTTGGCGAAGGCGCGGCGCGGGTCCACCACCACCATGGAAAAGCCAAGCGGGGCAGCCATGGGCGCCATTGCCTGCGCAATATGCACCGCGCCCACCACAATAATCCGCAGCGGCGGGTTATGCGGATGGATGAACCAGCTATCCCCATCCAGCGTCACATTGCCCGCTTCTTCACTGCCGAGTGCGGCCTTGGACGCTTCCACCAATTCCGCCGGCATCTCATCACCGGGCCAAAGCAATTGCGCGCCATCGGAAAGCCTGGTCAGCAGCACCACCGCGCGCTTGGCGGCGCGTTCGGCTTGCAGCCGGGCAAGGGTTGCGGATTTCATGACAGCGGCTCCACAAAAACCTTCACTTTGCCGCCGCAGGAAAGCCCGACTTCCCAGGCACGTTCATCGGAAATCCCAAAATCCAGCAATTGTGGTGCCCCGCTTGCCATGGATTGCCGCGCAGCATCCGCCACCGCCCCTTCAATGCAACCGCCGGAAACTGACCCCGCCAGCTTGCCCGATTTGGTGATGGCAAGGCGCGATCCCGCCGGACGCGGCGAAGACCCCCAGGTTTCCACCACGGTCGCTATGGCCACATCCTCACCGGCTGCCTTCCAAGTGGCAGCGATAGCCAGGATATCTTCGGCATTGTCATTCTGGGTCATGCGACCATCATCCTTCTGCTTTGGCCGGTGCGCGGATCGGATAAGGTTTGGATCAGTGCGCGCAGGCTTTCAAGATTATGCACGGGCCGGAAATCATCCACATGGGGCAGCATGGCACGAATGCCCTGGGATTTCGGTTGAAAGCCCGAAAAACGCAACAGCGGATTGAGCCAGATCAGCCGCGTGCAGGATTGCCGGAGCCGATCCGTCGCTTCCGCGAGCCCCGCCGCGCCTTCGCGGTCCAGCCCATCCGTGATGAGTAACACAACGGCGCCCTGACCCAAAACGCGCCGCGCCCAAAGCTTGTTGAACAGGCCAAGGCTTTCGCCAATCCGCGTACCACCCGACCAATCGGGCACGATGTGGGACACCATCTCAAAGGCGAATTCCGGATCGCGATGGCGCAATTGCCGAGTAACATTCGTCAGCCTGGTGCCGAACAGGAAACTATGCACCCGGTCCCGTTCATTGGTGACGGCATGCAGGAAATGCAGCAGGATTTGCGCATAACGCGCCATGCTGCCGCTGATATCACACAACACCACCAAGGGCGGTGGCTTTTCCACGCGCTGCTTGTGTTCAAGCTTCAGGATATCGCCCCCAAGCCGCAGGCTTTGGCGCAGTGTGGCGCGCAAATCCACAACGCGCCCGGCTGGGTGTGTGCGGAAGCGCCGCGTTGGTTTTTCATCAAGCGGCAGGGTCAGCTTGCGGATTTCCTGCTTGGCGGCGGCGATTTCAGCCGCCGACATGGCCTCGAAATCCAGCTTTTGAAGCTTTTCGCGGTCACTCACCGTGAAGCTCATATCCTGGCGCGGCGGTTCTGGTTCGGGCGGGCGAGGCTTTGGTTTTTCGCCCTGCATCGCTTCCGCCAAACGCCGAGACGCGGGGGGCGGCTTTTCCGATTGCGGCTTATGGCCATCCAGCGCGGCCATCGCAGCGGCATGGGCGGCGGCTTCCGGGTCGCGCCAGAATAATTGGAACGCCTGATCGAACAACTCAAAATGCTCGCGCCGATGCACCATCACGGCGCGCAGCGCAGCATGCACCTGCCGGCGATCCCCAATTTCAATCGTGTTCAGGGCCGCCAGCGCACTGAGTGCCTCACCAGGCCCAAGCGGCAGCCCGGAACGGCGCAACAACCGCGTGAAGGCCAGCAAATTGGTCGCGAGATGCCCGCCCGCGCCGGGCGCCGAGGCCAGCAAGGGTTGGCCGCCGGCGATGATGCGGGCAGGGTCGCGATCCGGCGTCACCCGGCCCGAGCCTCCGCAATCAGCCGCGCCGCTTCCTCGCCCTTCAGCTTGGCGATGTCATCCTGGTATTTCAGCAAAACGCCGAGCGTTTCATCCACCGCGCCT
>CAMCHA010000118.1 GCA_945874515.1 Asaia bogorensis | reverse complement strand
GAGCCATTGCTGTAATTGGTTGGAAACCGCGCTCCAGGGAAAGCCGAGGGATTCCATCACCACTGTCATGCCGGCAAGCCCGGCCAGGTTCATCACCAATGTCAGCGCTGGCATCACCAATATCCCGGCCAGCAAACGCGGCAGCACCAGCATCACCATCGGGTCAATGCCCATGATGCGCAAAGCATTCACTTCCTCATTCACCGTCATGGTGCCGAGTTCAGCGGCAAAGGCGGAACCCGTGCGCCCCGCCAGCACCACGCCGGCCAGCAGCGGCCCCAATTCGCGCAGCAGCGAAATGCCCACAAGATTGGGCACGAAAATTTCTGCCCCGAAACGCTTGAGCGGGATGGAGGATTGATAAGCCAGGATCAGCCCGATCAGAAAGCCAAGCAGCAGCGTCAGTGGAAAGGCGCGCAGCCCGATCTCATCCAAATGGCGCAGGAATTCAGCACCGCGGAACATGCGAGGGCGGAACAACACGCGAAAGGCCGCGACCAAAGCCTCCCCAGCAAAGGCAATGCCGGAAAGTGCCGCCTGGATGCTGCCAAACACCGTGCCGCCAAAGGCTGTGATGGGCGCGAAATCGCGTGGTGCTTCAGCGGGCAACGGGGCCGCAGCCAGCGCCTTGCGGTTGCGCTCCAGAACCGCGAGCACATCGGGCGAGCCACCCTGCACCGCCACCGCATCGCCCGCGCGCAACACTAGAATGGCGCCGGCGCTGTCCATGACGTCCACTGCCGAAAGATCAATCGCGTTGGGTTTTTCGGCTACGGCGCGCGTCATCTCGGGCCAAAGCGCCGCCGCACCTGCGGCATCCAGCGTGCCGGAAAATGCCAGTACCCTGCCTTGCGGCGTGGCGCGGGATGAGAGGGCGGCTTCGGTCATATCACCTGCTACCAAGCGCAGCTTTGCGAGGTTTCCGCAAGCGTTTCAAAGCAGTGACCATCACCGCCAAAGCGCATGGATCAGCACCGCAGCAGCGACCGAAACATTCAGGCTTTCGACCGCGCCGGAACCGGGCAGCGTCACGCGCGCCGCGCAGGCCGCGATGCTGACCTGCGCGAGGCCCCTTTCCTCATTGCCGAGTACCAGGGCGAAAGGGCGCCCGCGTGGCGTGGCTTCCGGCGCCTCACCATCCCGCGCCAAGGCGGCCAGGCTCAGCATGTGGGGCGCAAGCGCGCGCAGCAAAGCGGGCAGATCGGGCGCCTGAAACACGGCAAGGGCTTCCAAGCCACCCTCAGCAGTGCGGAGCGCAGCATCCGAAAGCCGCGCCTGGCGTTGGTCGCCCGATATCACCAAAGCCCTGCAGCCGAAAAAAGCCGCGGATCGTGCAATGGCGCCAAGATTGTGCGGATTGCCGATGCCATCGAGTATGGGCAGCACGGGCGCGGCCCAAAGCAGCGGCGGCAGGTTGGCTACGTCCAACAAGGCCACACCGCGCGGGCGCGCCACCGCCACCATGCCGCCGTGATGCACGGTGCCGGCGATGCGCTGTAGTTCCTCGGGCGGGACTTCACGATAGGGCAAGCGCCGCTTCGCAAGCGTCGCGCATAATGGCCCCGCTTCCTGCCGGCGCATGGGTGTATAGAAAAACCGCATCACATCGGTGGGCCGATGCGCGAAAAGCGCGGCCACGGCGGCGGGGCCGCAATGCAGGTCCGGTTCCTGAGCTTTGCTCATGGCGCGGCCAAAGCCTTGATCTTTTCCAGCACTGCATCGGCGATTTCAAACCCATCGGCGGCGGCGCGGGTGCTGTGCGCATCGCGCTTGGCGCCGGGCAGGCGCACGCCCTCATCGGCCAGCATGGCGGCGATCAGGGTTTCGATCCGCGCGCCGAAGCCATCCGCACCAGCAAGGGCGCCGGGGTCAATCACCAGAAGCGCCTGGCCCAAGCGCGGGCGATTACCCTCATCCTGGAAGAAACTATCGGCTTCAAAGCCGAAAGCAGCACCTGTCAGCGCCACGCAGAGCAATTCAACAATCAGCGCGAGCAAGGCGCCCTTGGTGCCGCCCATGGCGAGCATGGCGCCCGATAGCGCGGCCTTGGCATCAGTGGTGGGGCGGCCTTCGGCATCCACGGCCCAGCCTTCCGGAATGGGGCGGCCTTCCTTGGCGGCGACCATGATCTTGCCGCGCGCTACCTCAGACAGCGCCATGTCAATCACCAAGGGTGGCGCATGGCGGCGCGGAAAGGCGGCGGCGATTGGGTTGGTGCCCATCAGCGGCCGGCGCCCGCCCGGCACCGGCATGGCGGCCGGTGAATTGGTGAAGGCCAGCGCCACCAGCCCTTGTTCGGCCAAGCGCCGCACCGGCAGGCCCATGGCGCCGGAATGGTGGCTATTGGTGATGCCCACAAAGGCAATGCCATGCCCGCGCGCGCGCCAAGCCGCTTCCTGTTCCGCCAAAGCAAGTGCGGGGTAAGCCAGCCCATGCCCGGCATCAATCAGCGCAGCACCGCCGCGTCCATTGATGATGCGGGGCGTGGCCTTCCCATAGGCGCGCCCATTGCGGAGGAAGGCTGCATATTGCGCCACGCGCGACAGGCCATGTCCCGCCTGTCCGGCAGCCTCGGCCGCGACCAATGCGGCGGCGGTGCGCTTGGCCATTTCAGGCCCGGCGCCAGAGGCCGCTAGCGCTGCGGTGACAAGTTTTTCAGCCTCAGTCAGGGAAAGTCGCATCAATCCGCCTTCAATTTCGCTTCCTGCACCAGCCTGGCCCAGCGGTCAGTCTCGGCGCTGATATAGGCTGCGCTGCGTGCCCTGTTCCAGGCTTCAACCGTAAATCCGCCGTCGCGCGCGCGGCGAGACACTTCGGCATCGCGGATCGCGGCCAGGGTATCGGCTTCAAGCTTGGCCAGGATGGGTGCAGGCACCGCCGCATTGGTCATCATCGCGGTCCAATTGGTCATTTCAAGTTCGGGCGACCCCGCTTCACGCACGGTGGGCACATCCGGCACCAGGGGATGGCGGGCAGCGGAGGTGATGGCAAGGGGGCGGAGCCGCCCACCCTGAATCTGCGCCATGCATTCCGGCAGGTTGGAGACCATGAAATCCAGATTCCCGGCTGCAAGGTCGGTGACCGAAGGCGCGCCGCCACGATAGGGCACATGGGTAATCCGGTCCCCCGCGCCCGAAACCCGCCGCACCAATTCCAGCCCCAAATGTGGGGGAGAGCCATTGCCTGAGGAACCGGCATTCAGATTACGTTCGCGTGCTTGGGTCAGCAGATCGGCCAGGCTGCGCGCCGGATTGCGTTCGGCATTCACCACGACCACCAAGGGCAGCGACCCAAGGACGGAAATCACCGTGAAATCCTGGCGAAAATTGAAGGGCGCGGCGGGAAACAGCGACGCATTCACCGCATGCGTCATGGTGATGGCAAGCAGCGTATAGCCATCCGCTGGGCTTTTCGCCGCCGCATCGGCCCCGATCAGCGCATTGCCGCCGGCGCGGTTTTCGATGATGACGGGCTTTCCCCACATCTCCGAGAGCTTCTGGCCCACCAGCCGGGCCATGATGTCCGTCAGGCCACCGGGCGGGAAAGGCACGATGTAGCGCACGGCGCGATCGGGGAAGGGGTTTTGGGCCTGTGCGCGCCCGATAAGGGCAGCGGCGGGCAGGGCGGCAAGCAAATGGCGACGGGTTGGGCGCATCGGGTCCTCCTGGGCGTTTGGGCCAACTGCGCGGCCCTTACCCTGAAGCGTAGCCCAGGGCGCGGCGCTGCCCTATAGTTTTCTCATTGGAAGCATGACCTTGAGGATAAGCCGCGTGACACCTGTCGAGAAAATCCGCGAATGGCATGAAGAACTCACCGCCTGGCGGCGCGATTTCCATGCCCATCCTGAATTGGGGTTTGAGGAAGTGCGGACCAGCGCGCTGGTGGCCGAACGCCTCGCTTCCTGGGGGATTGAGGTGCATCGCGGCATTGGCAAGACCGGCGTTGTGGGCGTGCTGCGGAACGGGAACGGCCAAGGCCGGCTTGGGCTGCGCGCGGATATGGATGCGCTGCCCATGCCGGAAGCCAATGGCTTCGCGCATAAATCCGGCATCGAGGGCAAGATGCATGGCTGCGGGCATGATGGGCATACCACCATGCTGCTCGCCACCGCGCGTTATCTGGCGGAGACGCGCAATTTCGACGGCACGGTGCATTTCATTTTCCAGCCGGCGGAAGAAGGGCGCGGCGGCGCTCAGGCCATGCTGGCGGATGGGCTGTTTGATCGCTTCCCGTGCGACACGGTCTATGGGCTGCATAACCGCCCTGGCCTGCCGGTTGGGCAATTCGCCATCCGCCCCGGCCCGATAATGGCCGGCGCGATATTTTTCGACATCCTGATTCAGGGCAAGGGCGGCCATGGTGCGCGGCCGGAACAGACGATTGATCCCGTTGTGGTGGGCGCGCAAATCGTGACCGCCTTGCAGACCGTGGTTGCGCGCAATGTGCCCGCGCTGGATAGCGCCGTGCTGAGCGTGACGGGCTTCAATGCCGGGCAGGCCTATAATGTGATTCCTGACCAAGTGACGCTGAAGGGCACAGTGCGCGCCTTCAAGATGGAGATGATGCGGCTGGTCGAAGACCGCATGCGCGCCGTGGTGCAGGGCACGGCGGCGGCCTTTGGTGCGACCGCCGAAATCACCTTCCAGGAAATCGCGGCCCCCACCATCAATGCGCCGGAGGAAGCCACCGCGCTTGGTGATGCGGCGGCGTCCTTGGTGGGTGAAACAGCCGTGGAGCGCAACCGCACGCCCGTGATGGGGAGTGAGGATTTCGCCTACATGCTGCTGCAGCGGCCTGGCGCTTACATCCATGTCGGCAATGGCACCGGCGATGCGGGCGGCTGCGATGTGCATAACCCGCATTATGATTTCAACGACGAAGCCATCCCCTATGGCGGCGGCGTGATGGCCGCGCTGGTGGAACAGAAGCTGGCGCGGGTGAAGTGAGCGGTTACCGCGCATGACCAGCCTGAACCAGACCATGGATAGCCTGCTGCGTCGTGCGCTTGCAAAGCCAGAACCTCTTTCCCTGCGGGAGCTTGAGGGCATTTTGCGCCTGATGGGAAAATGGCGGCATCAGATGATTTCCAACAACATCATCGCGCGCGACGGCCCGGTGGTGCAGTCGGGGCCCTTCGCCGGCATGCGGCTTGGCCAGCACAGCGCCGAGGGCTGTCATGCGCCGAAGCTTCTTGGCTGTTACGAGCAAGCACTGCACCCGCATTTCGAACGTTTCATCGCACGTGGCTTTGATGCAGTGCTCAATATCGGTTGCGCGGAAGGCTATTACGCCATCGGCCTTGCGCGGCGCATGCCCGGCACAGAAATCTTCGCATATGATTTAAATGAGGGTGCGCAGCGTGCCTGCCGCGCTTTGGCGGAAGCTAATGATGTCTCGGATCGCATCACCATTGGCGGTCTGGTGCGCGGTGAGGATTTCGCGCGTTTTGCAGACCGGAAGACGCTGGTGCTGGTAGATATTGAAGGCGGGGAAGAAGCCCTGCTTGACCCCGTGGCCTTTCCCGCACTGCGGCAGTTGACCCTGATTGTCGAATGCCATGAGGAAAGCCGCCGCGGCATGACAGACCTGATCGCCACGCGCTTTGCACCCACCCATCAGGTGATCAGACTGGAACAGCCCTTCAGCCAGCCAGAGCTACCGGCATGGATGAAGGGCCTTGGCCATTTGGACCAGCTTTTGGCGATATGGGAATGGCGCATGGCGCCAACACCATGGCTGGTGCTGGAACCAAGCGCGACTTGAACCGATAGGGTGCCTTTAGTGGACTAGCGCCACACCCATCCCATGCTGGAAAATCGCCGCCGCCGCCAACGCGTAATCCGGTGCGGCGCCAATCTGTGTGCCATCCGCCGCGTGGATCGCGACCGAGCGCTGATTATTCACCATCACCGGGCGCAGATACGCGATGCGGTTCGTGCCGTAGCGCGCCCAATCCAGCGGTGAAAGCTGGCGCAAATCCGGCTCCGTCAGGATGATGTCCTGTCCGGTTTCGGTTTCGGTGTCGAATTCTTCCTGGTCACTCATGGTCTTGTCCTCCGGCGCGCCCTTGATAGCTCGCGCTGAAATGCCGCCCCGGGATGGGCACGGCGGGGATGGGGCGTTCAGCCCCCTTCAGGGCGCCCTTCCACAATCGTGGCAGCGCCGTTGGTTTTGGTGTCAATCCGGATGGTCTTCACGCGGACCTCCGGCAGCGGTCGCTTCAAGTCCACATGCAGCAAGCCGTTATCCAGCCACGCACCTTCGACATCTATACCCTCGGCCAGCACAAAGGCGCGCTGGAATTGGCGGGCTGCGATGCCGCGATGCAGGAAAATCCGGCCTTCCGAATCATCCTTCTGCCGCCCGCGAATCACCAGCTGATTGTCTTCCTGCGTGATTTGCAAATCATCCATGGAAAACCCTGCCACCGCCAGCGTAATGCGCAGCCGGTTATCGCCGATCTGTTCTATGTTGTAGGGCGGGTAGCCATCAGCATTCTTGCCCACACGATCGAGCATCTGTTCCAGATGATCGAAGCCAAGAAACAAAGGCGAGCCGAAAAGCGAAGGTCTGGTCATGTGATATGGCCTCCTCATCTGAGAGCGAAGCAAGTTGCCGGGCCCGAAGCGCCCTGCTGTTATCTATTTTGGATTTCCGCCCTGGCGTTGCAAGGGGGGGCGCGCAGGGCTACATCCCCCGGCCAGCCATGACCGAAACCGAAACCCTGCCCATCCTGCTGGTGCCCGACAAACGGCTCCGCCTTAAGGCGCGCCCGCTTGGCGCTGCCGATGGCGATGCCATCCGCGCGCTGGCCCCCAAAATGCTTGCCACCATGTATGCCGCGCCTGGCATTGGCCTGGCCGCGCCGCAGATTGGCGAAGGGCTCCGCCTGATCGTGCTTGATATCCAGCCCAAGGAAAAGCCCGAGCCCCTGGTGCTGGTGAACCCAGAAATCATCGCCGAAAGTGCTGAGCGCGCCACGCGCGAAGAAGGCTGCCTATCCCTCCCCGGCCAATATGCCGATGTGACGCGCCCCGCCCGCGTGAAGGTGCGCTACCTGGACCTGACCGGCGCCAAGCGGGAGATTGAAGGCGACGGCCTGCTTTCTGCCTGCCTGCAACATGAAATTGACCATCTGGACGGCGTTTTGTTCGTGGACCATCTTTCTACGCTCAAGCGCAACATGATCCTGCGCAAATTGGCCAAGGATCTGAAATCCCAGCAGCGCGAGTGAACAGCCAAAAGCGCCCTTTGCGCCTGGCCTTCATGGGCAGCCCGGATTTTTCTGTGCCGGCG